>JALYQN010000161.1 GCA_030855835.1 Actinomycetota bacterium
TCTATGCCTTTTGCTCGCTTTGACGGCCATATGCACCTTCGGTGCAACCGCATGCTCGGAAGGCCCGCCGGCACCAGCCTCCGAGGCCTCCGCTGCAGCCGCCGACGCCAAGCAGGCAGGAGCAGCCGTGAAGGCCGGCTTGACCGCCCACGCCGAAGGAGATCTGTCCGCGGCTGCCGACGACTACAACACGGCCCTCGAGTACGACGCGACCAACAAGTTCGCGTTCTACAACCTGGCGCTCATCGACGAGACCCAGGGCAACTACGGATTGGCCGAAGACAAGTACCGGTCAGCGCTCGAGAGCGATCCGGCCTACGGGCCCGCCTTGTTCAACCTAGCGATCCTTCGTACGGCACGCGATGACAACGACGAGGCCATCTCGCTGTACGAGCGTGCAGCAGCAGCCGACAAGTCGGACGCAGCGGCGTGGCTCAACCTCGGCCTACTCCTGCGCGCCGACGGTCAGGAGCGTGCCGGTGACAAGGATGTTCTCCGTGCGATCGCCTTGGACCCCACACTGGTCGACCCCGCCCCGAGTGCCGACGACGACACCTCGTCGACCCGGTAACGCCGCATGGCGCACCTCTGGGGGTTCAGCGTCAGTCGATCGGCGCCTCGAGAACCTGCTCGCTTGGTCGTCGGCGCGTGGCCACCACCACGACCAGACCGGACAGGATCAGCGCCAGGCCGAGGTAGACACCCAGCGGTGGGGACTGCCCCAGGAAGGCCGCTGACAGGACCGCTGCACCGGGCACCTCCAGCAGGATCGCCAACGACACCACGGTGGGGCTCATCGTGGCCAGCAGGTGGTTGAACACCGAGTGTCCGAGCAGCTGGGCGCACACGGTGACCGCGACCAGCGCCAGCCAGCTGCGGCCGGAGTAGCCGACCAGGTCCTGGCGTCCCAGCACGCAGACCAGCAGCAGGATCACGGCGCACAGCCCGTAGCAGACGGTGGTGTAGGTCGTCGTGGACAGCGTCTTGCGCGCTTGCTCACCGGTGATCGTGTACACCGCGGCGAAGAACCCGCCGGCGAATGCGAGCAGGTCGCCGATCAGAGCCTCGGTCGAGACCCGCGTGTCGACGCCGGTGACGACCAGCACCCCGGCGAACGACACCGCAAGCCCCATGACCACGGCGCGGGTCACGGCTTCCCCACGCAGCCAGGTGATCAGCACCACCCAGCCGGCCATCAGGCACACCAGCGCGGTGGCCGAGGCGACCGAAGTCAGCTTCAGCGACACCACCCAGGTTGCGAAGTGCGCGGCCAGCGCGAGCGCTGCCACACCCAGCAGCCGCAGCTCGCGCCGGTCGATCCCGCGCAGCTCCGTACGACGGGTAGCCGCAGCAGTTGGCACCAGCAGCACCGTGGCGAAGGCGTTGCGCCAGAACGCGATCGCTAACGCCGGAGCGGCAGTAGCGGCCATCAACGGTCCGGAGGCTGACACCCCCGCCACCCCGACCAACGCCAGCAGCCACTGCACCTGCCCATTGTGGTGGGACCCGCACCACGTCGGTGAATCCCCTGACATGACTTTGTGTAGCGAAACATGGACGTTGGGTGACATGACAGTCACCGACCGACCCACCCGTCGGCGCCGAACGAGCCTGCTGGCCGCCGCGCTGGGTGCAACCGTGGCGACCCTGACTGCCGTCTACGGCTTCGGCCAGCCGGTGTCGGGCTCGCAGTTGCGGTACAACGGCTCGCACGGGGTGCTGTTCATGTCGCTGAGCGACGGCGGCTACACGTGGCAGTTCAAGACCATCAGCGGCGCCGTACGCGACTCCGGGTCCGATACCTGCGTGGCGTAGTCCGCCCTACGGGTTGGGTGGGACGGCGATCCGCCCCGACGCGACGTGCGCCACGCCGCCCGCGACGTGGACCCGGACCGCTCGCCCGGCGGCGACGTCGACCCGGCAGGTCAGGGTCGACGGGCGGCCGATCTCGGCTCCTTGCGCGATCGTGTACGAAGTGGTCCCGTAGGCCGCCGCCGTGCCGTCGGCCGCGAGCACGAGCCCGAGCGCGGCCGCCGCCGACCCGGTGGCCGGATCCTCCACGACCACCCCGCCGGACGGGAAGAAGACCCGGGCGTGCCCCGCCCACGACGTACCCGGTCCGGTTACTGCCACCACCGCCAGTCCGCCCATCGGGTCGGGTGCCCGCGACTGCGGCAGCCAGCCGGGTGGGCTCGGGCGGCTGCGCGCCACCGCGTCGGCGCGCACCCGCAGGAAGGTCCACGCCAGCCCGCAGCTGGCCTCGTACGCCGCTCCCTCGACGTCGTCGGCGCCCAGTCCGACGGCCGCAGCAAGGTCCGAGGCGTCGTCGCGCCGGTGCACGTGCTGGGGGGTGGCCGCCAGCTCCGCGCCAGCTTGGCGCACCTGCACCGGAACCTCGCCGGCACCGCAGTGCTGCACCACCTCGTCGGCGTCCAGCTGCCCCACCGAACGCAGCAGCCAGGCCGTCCCGACGCTCGGGTGCCCGGCGAAGGGGATCTCGGTGTCCGGGGTGAAGATGCGCACGTCGTACGCCGTCTCGGACCGCAGGGTCGGGAAGGTCGTCTCGGACAGGTTGAACTCACGCGCCAGGGCCTGCAACTGGCTCGGCGTCAGCCCACCGGCACCGTGGACCACGGCGAGCGGGTTGCCGGCGTAAGCACGATCGGTGAACACGTCGACCACGTCGTAGTCGAGGCAACCGAGCTGGTCGTGCACCGCGTTCGTGCCCAGATCAGCTGAACAGGTCGATGGCGGTCTCGATCGTCTTGTAGACGCCGTAGGTCAGCGGCACCGCCACCAGCGCCCAGGCCAGTGGCAGCACCCAGGCCGGCACCGTAGAGCCGCTGCCGCGGGTGTCCGACACGTGGGTGTCGGTACGGGATGCCTGCTCGACCGTCTCGTCCGACTCGTGCCACTTGTCGGCCACCGGTCGCATCAGCAGGTTCGCGACGAAACCGACCGCAAGCACTCCGACCATGGTGAACAGGGCCGGCCGGTAGGCGTCGGCGGTGAGGTTCCCGGGGGTGCCCTCGGCGTCGAGGAACCCGTTGATGATCAGCGGGCCGGCGATTCCGGCGGCGCTCCAGGCAGTCAGCAGGCGACCGTGGATGGCACCTACCTGGTAGGTGCCGAACAGGTCGCGCAGATAAGCCGGCACGGTGGCGAAGCCGCCGCCGTAGAAGGAGATGATCACTGCGGCCAGCAGCACGAACAGTCCGACGCTGCTGCTGCCGAGCAGGGCCAGGCATGCGTACGCGATCATGCCGACGCCGAGGTACATCACGTAGATCGGCTTGCGCCCGACGACGTCAGAGGTCGAAGACCACGCCACCCTGCCGGCCATGTTCGCCAGCGACAAGATGCCGACGAACCCGGCGGCGGCAGCGGCCGCGATCGAGGAGTCACCGCCCTCGCGGAAGAAGTCCTCGATCATCCCGTCGGCCTGCTCGAGGATGCCGATACCGGCGGTGACGTTGCAGAACAACACCGTCCACAACAGCCAGAACTGCGGGGTCTTGGTGCTGTTCGCCGCCGACACATGCCCGGTCGACACCAGCGCCCGGCTCTTGACCTCGGCCGGGTCGAACCCTGCCGGCCGCCAGTCATCGGCTGGCACCCGCACCAGCAGGGCGCCGATCAACATCACCACCAGGTACCCGATCCCGAGGGTGACGAACATGGTGGCGACCCCGCTGCCGTCGTCTCCGTAGATGCCGAGCAGCTGCTCCTCCAGCGGGCTGGCGACCAGCGCGCCGCCACCAAACCCCATGATCGCAAGCCCGGTCGCCAGACCTGGGCGGTCTGGGAACCACTTGATCAGCGTGGACACCGGCGAGATGTAGCCGATTCCCAGCCCGATGCCGCCGATGACGCCGTATCCGAGGTACAGCAGCCACAGCTGGCTGGTGGCGATGCCGGCGGCGCCGACAAGGAAACCGGTGGACCAGCACAGGGCCGCCGCCACCATCGCGCGGCGTGGGCCTCCGGTGTCGACCCAGGTACCGAAAACGGCGGCCGACAGACCCAGCATGACGATCGCTATCGAGAACACGATCCCGATCAGGGTCAGCGAGGTGTCGAAGTGATTCACCAGCGGGGTCTTGTACACGCTGGTGGCGTACGCCTGTCCGATGCACAGGTGGATGGCGAGCGCGGCCGGCGGGATGAGCCAGCGGTTGAAGCCGGGCCCGGCGACGGTTCGCTCGCGGGCCAGCCAGCCGCCCCGCCCATCGGTTGACGTGCGCTTGCCCGTGACCTGTGTCATAGCCAGCAATGGTGCCGCGAACCGCTCGCGATCGCATGGCGAACCGCCGAAGCCGCCTACGCGCCGGTAGCCTGAGCGCTCGTGAGCAACGCACCGAACCGGGTCTACGTGGCCCGCCTGGCGGGGATGGTCGTCTTCGACCCCCGCGGCGACCAGGTCGGCAAGGTGCGCGATGTCGTGGTGGCGCTTCGCGGACCTACGACCGCTGTCCGACCGCGGGTGCTGGGCCTGGTGATCGAGGTCTTCGGACGGCGCAAGGTGTTCCTGCCGCTGACCCGGGTGACCTCGATGGACGCCGCGCAGATAATCACAACCGGGGTGGTCAACATGCGCCGCTTCGAGCAGCGCGCACCCGAGACCCTCGTGCTCGGCGAACTGCTCGACCGGACGGTGAGCGTCCGCGACTCCGGCATCGCCGGGGTCGTCTACGACGTAGCGATGGAGCAGGACCGCAACCGCGACTGGTCGCTGGTCAAGGTTGCGCTGCGGGAGCCGTCCAGCCGTTTCGGCCGCAAGGGCCAGAGTCACATCGTCGACATCTCGAACGTGGTCGGGTTGGTCGACCAGCACACCGATCAGGGGGCCACGAACCTGCTCGCGACCCTGCACACCCTGCGTGCTCCTGACCTTGCCGACGTCCTGCACGGTCTCGGCCCGAAGCGGCGAGCAGAAGTGGCCGCAGCACTCGACGACGAGCGGCTGGCCGACGTGCTCGAGGAGCTGCCAGAGGAGGACCAGGTCGAGATCCTCGGCGCGCTTGACCAAGAGCGGGCTGCCGACGTCTTAGAGGAGATGTCGCCGGACGACGCGGCCGACCTGATCGCCGAGCTCCCGCCGGACACCGCGGAGCACCTGCTGACCCTGATGGAGCCTGATGAGGCCGACGACGTCCGTCGGCTGTTGCGGTACGAGGAGCGCACCGCCGGCGGCATGATGACCAGCGACCCGGTGATCCTGCGCCCGGATGCCACCATCGCCGACGCGCTGGCTCTCGTCCGAGACCCGGAGCTCACACCCTCTCTGGCGGCGATGGTCTTCGTCTGCCGACCGCCGCTGGAGACACCGACCGGGCGGTTCCTCGGAGTCGCGCACATCCAGCGGATGCTGCGCGAGCCGCCGGCCACCCTGGTGAGCGCGGTGGTGGACAACGACATCGAGCCGCTACGGCCGGAGACGTCGCTGGACGACGTCACCCGCCTGCTGGCCGCCTACAACCTGGTCGCCAGTCCGGTGGTGGACGAGACCCAGCACCTGCTCGGAGTCGTCACGGTCGACGATGTGCTCGACCACCTGCTGCCAGACGGTTGGCGCGAGGGCGGTGTCTCGCGTGGCGCCTGAGGACCGCCGGCCACGCCTGGACGCGCCGATCGAGCCGCGCCGGTCGCTCGTACGCCGCCGGCCGGCCTACGACCCGGACACCTTCGGGCAGCTGTCAGAGCGCATCGCCCGGTTCATCGGCACCGGCCGCTTCCTCGTCTACATGACCGTGCTGATCGTGATCTGGGTGCTGTGGAACGTCCCGGCCGGGCCCGACCGGGCCCGTTTCGACGAGTACCCGTTCATCTTCCTCACCCTGATGCTGTCGCTGCAGGCGTCGTACGCCGCACCGCTGATCCTGCTCGCGCAGAACCGCCAGGAGGCACGGGACCGCGTCAACCTCGACCAGGACCGCGAGGCCACCGCCCGCGCACGAGGTGACATGGACTTCCTGGCCCGAGAGGTGGCCAGCCTGCGGATGGCGGTCGGGGAGGTCGCCACCCGGGACTACCTGCGCTCAGAGCTGCGCGCCCTGCTCAGCGACCTCGAGCAACGCTCCTCTGACCAGTCCCCCACCGGTGACAGCCCAGAAGGCTCGTAGTGCCGGCACCGCCGGCGGCTGCCCGTAGAATCGCCCCATGCCCACGGCCGCCACCACCACCTCGCTGAATGACGCCATTCGGGCCGCGCTGGCGACGGTGCAGGACCCAGAGATCAGGCGGCCCATCACCGAGCTGGGCATGGTCGACGACGTTTCCGTGGCCGCCGACGGCACTGTCCGCGTGCGGGTGCTCCTCACGATCGCGGCGTGCCCGCTCAAGGAGACCCTCACCCGCGACACCGAGCGGGCCGTTGGCGCTGTCGACGGCGTCACTGCCGTCGAGGTGGAGCTCGGCGTGATGACCGACGACCAGCGCCAGAGCATGCGTTCCCAGCTCAAGGGCACCACCAGCGCCCGCGACATCCCGTTCGCGCGAGCAGGTTCGCTCACCCGGGTACTGGCCATCGCCTCAGGCAAGGGTGGGGTCGGCAAGTCGTCGGTCACCGTCAACCTGGCGGTGGCGATGGCCGCTACCGGACTCTCGGTCGGCGTGGTCGACGCGGACGTGTACGGACACTCGGTCCCGGACATGCTCGGCATCGGTGACCGGCGGCCCACCCAGGTCGAGGACATGATCATGCCCGTCGAGGCGCACGGGGTCCGGGCGATCAGCATCGGGATGCTCAAACCGCGGCGCGACCAGGTGGTCGCCTGGCGCGGCCCGATGCTCGACCGAGCCCTGGTGCAGATGCTCAGCGACGTGTACTGGGGCGACCTCGACGTGCTACTGCTCGACCTGCCGCCCGGTACCGGTGACATCGCGATCTCGCTGGGCCAGCACCTCGCCAACGCCGAGGTGCTCGTGGTGACGACGCCACAGCAAGCAGCTGCCGACGTGGCCGAGCGGGCCGGGACGATGGCGTCGATGATGCACCAGCGCGTCGCCGGAGTGGTCGAGAACATGTCCTACCTGCCGTGCCCGCACTGCGGGCCCGAGCACCGCCTGGAGGTCTTCGGCAGCGGCGGCGGGGACCGGGTCGCCGCCACCCTCGGCCGCCGATTCGGCTATGACGTCGCGGTGCTGGGACGGATACCGCTCGACGAGCGGCTGCGCGCCGGCGGCGACGACGGCCTCCCGCTCACGCTGTCTCACCCGGACACGCCCGCGGCAGGAGAGCTCGTGGCCGTAGCCACCCGGCTCACCAGCCGGGGCCGCGGGCTGGCCGGCATGCAGCTGGGCCTCACCCCGGCCGGCCGCTGACGCGTACTGTCGACAGGTAGGAGGGGGCGCGGATGCTGGGTATGGGATGGCCGGAGCTGATGCTCATCGGCATCGTGGCCGTGTTCGTCTTCGGGCCCGACAAGCTGCCCCACCTGGCCCGGCAGGCGGGCGGATTCCTGCGCACCGCGCGGCAGATGATGGACAACGCCCGCAACGACCTCGCTGGCGAGCTCGGCGAGGAGTTTCGCGACCTCAGCCTCAAGGACCTCGACCCACGCGAGGTGGTGCGGCGCAACGTGATCGATGCGATGAACGAGCCCACGCCGGAGGAGCTACCGGCCGGGCGGCGACCGCTGCGCTACGGCGAGCGTCCCCCGTTCGATCCCGAGGCGACCTGACCGGCGCACGACGACGACCAGGCCTCGTGATCGTAACCAGGGGGACGTGAGCGCCGGTGCGGCCGACGACGTCGCTGCACGGCCCCCTCGCACCAGGAAGCAGCATGACCGGAGCGGTCAGCCCTCCTGCTCGCCGAGGACGACGCCGGTGACGTCACGCTGACCGTCGCGCAGGTACGCGACGGTGACGGTGTCCCCCGGCACGTGCGATCGGATCTCGACGATGAGCTCGATGCCGTCCTCGACGGGCTGGCCGTCGATCTCGACCACCACATCGCCGGGCTCCAGGCCGGCCTGCTCGGCCGGGCTGTCCGGGTCGACCCGGCTGATCCTCGCGCCAACACTGGTGGCCGTGTTGACCTCGGCGCCGATGATCGGGTAACTGGCTGCCCCGGTGCGGATGAGCTGGGACACGGTGACCCGCACCTGGTCGATCGGGATGGCGAACCCCACGCCGATGTTGCCCGCCTGCCCGCCGAGCGCCCCGCCGACGGTAGCGATCGCGGAGTTGACCCCCACCACTCTGCCGCGCAGGTCGACGAGCGGACCACCCGAGTTGCCCGGGTTGATCGCCGCGTCGGTCTGGATCGCGTTGATGTACGACGCCTCGCCAGACCCGCCCGCGCTGACCGGTCGTTCGAGCGCGCTCACGATGCCGGAGGTGACGGTGCTCGTCAGTCCCAGGGGCGACCCGAATGCCACCACCGGCTGGCCCACCCGCAGCGCGCCGGACGACCCGAGGCCCGCGGGCTCTAGGCCGTCCCGCTCGACCTGCAGGACGGCGAGGTCGTACGCCGCCGAGAATCCGACCAGCTCGGCGTCGCGCTCGTCCCCACCGGACAGTACGACGGAGATCTGCCCGGCCGGGGCGGCCTCGCCCACCACGTGAGCATTGGTGACGACGTGCCCGCGATCGTCGAGGACGAAACCAGAGCCGGTCGCGCCGCGGCCGCCGACCGCGACTTTGACCTGCACCACGCTCGGCAGCAACCGGTCCGCGACCTTGGTGACGTTGGTGTTGGAGGGCGGCAGCGGTGCCCGGTCGGGGTCGAGCTCGGGAGCTGCAGCAGCCGGTCGCGCAGCCACCCCTGGGTCATCCGAGCCGGCCAGCGCCAGCACCGCGCCGAGCAACCCGCCGACCAGACCGACGACGAGCGACACCACGATCATCGCCGGCCAATGGCTGCCTGAGCTCGGACGCGGTAGCGGCAGGTACGGCGGCGGGTACGGCGCCGCGGCCGGCCAACCACCCGCCGGGACGGGTTGCCCGACCTGGGTGGAATGCCCGGGTGGGCCGGCCGCGCCGGGCGCCGGCGTTGATCCGTGCCAGCCTGGGGAGCCCCAGCCGGGGTACGGCGGAGACTCGGGGTGCTGATCGCCGAGGCCAGGCGCCCGATCAGTGGGTCGGTCAGCGGGTCGATCAGTGGGCTGGCCGGTTGAGGGACCATCGGGCGGGCCTGTGGTCGGGCCTGTGGGCGGGCCTGTGGGCGGGCCGAGGGGGATGGTCGGCTCTCGGTCCGCGTGCGGGCCGCGCCGGCCGTCGTCGCTCACACCTACCAGCATGACCCACACCTGCCGAGGTGACGCCGAGTCGATGCAGATTCGGACCGATCGGCGCCTGCCGGACCGATCCTAGCCAGCCCGGCGCATCGAGCCGACGACCGACACCGGTGCCGGCGGCGAGGTCGGCGGCGAGGTGACCGGCGAGGTGACCGGCGAGGTGACCGGCGAGGTGACCGGCGAGGTGACCGGCGAGGTGACCGGC
>JALYQN010000164.1 GCA_030855835.1 Actinomycetota bacterium
CGTCACCGTCGACCCAGCGCTCGCAGCCAAGGCGGACGGCCTGGTGCCGCTGGCGCCGCTGAGCGACCTGACCGTGCCGGCGACCGAGAAAGGTGGCTGAACGAGCGGTGCCTCAAGCTCGTCTTCACCGAGCGTCCCGCCGAGCCTGGGACGACCACCACCCGTCGCTAGCTGATCCGTACTTCCCGCCGGCGTCATGCCAAGCTGGAGCCGGCGGGGGGACTCGAACCCCCAACCCCTTGTTTACAAGACAAGTGCGCTGCCAGTTGCGCCACGCCGGCGGGAGCGGTCAGCCTATCGACGGGCTCACCGACGACCCGGGGATACTGCGGTGATGAGCGAGAGACCCACCGGCGCTCCAGCGGGCACGCCTGCGCGCGGCAGCCCAGGCTGGTGGGACGAGCGGTACGCAGAGACGGACCTGATGTGGTCGGCCGGCCCGAACCTGTTCGTCGTCGAGGAGCTCGAGCCGGCGGCGCCGGGAACCGCGCTGGACCTGGCCTGCGGCGAGGGACGCAACGCGGTGTGGCTCGCCGAACGCGGCTGGCAGGTGACGGGAGTCGACTTCAGCGCAGTCGCGCTCGACCGGGCCAGAGCCATCGCTGCTCGCCGCCACGTCACCGTCACCTGGGTCGAGGCGGACGCGCTCGGCTGGCAGCCTGAGCAGACGTACGACCTCGTACTGCTCGCCTACCTGCAGCTGCGCGAGCCCGAACGCCAGCAGGCATTGACGATCGCCGCCGCCACGACCGCGCCTGGCGGATCGGTGCTCGTCATCGCCCACGACCTGCGCAACCTGCCCGACGGCACCGGCGGGCCGCAGTACCCCGAGCTGTTGTGGACCCCCGACGAGGTGGCTCGGCCCGGCTTCACCGTGGCGCGCGCGCAGACCGCTGCGCGGCCGGTCGGCGAGGCGGCAGCCTGGGACACCGTGGTGCGTCTCGTCCGCGACCGCTGAGACACTGGCCGACGTGGCACTGCGCATCGTCGCCGCGCGGCCGAGCCGCGACCTGCTGCAACTGCCCTGGCAGGTGCGGCTGGAGGACTGGGACCAGTCGGTCCTGGTTCCCCTCGCCCGCGGCATCTCCCGCCACGTCGTCCGTTTCGTCCGCGCCGACGGCCAGGTGTACGCGATCAAGGAGACCCGCGAAGAGTGGGCGTGGCGCGAGTACCACCTGCTGCGCAATCTACGACGGCTCGGCCTGCCGGCGGTCGCACCGTTCGGTGTGGTCACCGGGCGCCAGGAAACCGGGGGCGAGCCGATCGAGCCGGTCCTCATCACTCGACACCTGCCGCGGTCACTGCCGTACCGGGCACTGTTCAGTCAGCGGCTGCGACCGGACACGGTGGGCCGGGTCGTCGACGCGCTGGTCGTGCTGCTGGTCCGGCTCCACGTCGCGGGCTTCTGGTGGGGCGACTGCTCGCTGTCGAACACGTTGTTCCGGCGCAGCGCCGGGCAGTTCGCGGCGTACCTGGTAGACGCCGAGACGGGGGAGCTGCACGAGACCCTGAGCGACGGGCAACGTGCTCACGACCTCGACGTGGTCACGACCAACATCTTCGGTGAGCTGTCCGACCTGCTGGCCGGCGAGCTGCTCGACCAGGACCTGGACCCGTTCGCGATGGTCGAACGAGTGCAGCGGCGCTACCTGGACCTGTGGGAGGCGCTGACCGGCGTGGAGGAGTTCGACACCGCCGAGATGTGGCGGATCCAGCGCAGGGTCAAGACGCTGAACGAGCTGGGCTTCGACATCGACGAGCTGGACATCGTCACCGACTTCGATGGTGCGACCGTGCGGATCCGGCCGTGCGTCGTGGAAGCAGGGCACCACACCCGGCGACTGCACGCGCTGACCGGGATCGACGTGGAGGAGGAGCAGGCCCGGCGGCTGCTCAACGACCTCGATGCGTTCGCCGCCGCCGCCGAGCTACAGAGCGAAGATCCCACGATCGTCGGCCACCGATGGCTCGCGGAGGTGTACGAGCCGCTGCGGGCGATGGTGCCCGCCGACCTCCGCGACAACCTGGGCACCGCCGAGCTGTTCCACGAGATGCTCGAGCACCGCTGGTACCTGTCGGAGCGTGCGGGTCGGGAGGTCGACTTCTTTGAGACCGCCCGCGACTACCTCGCCAACGTTCTGCCCACCGCAGCAGACCGATCATGAGATTCCCGCAGCCCGGGCCGCGGGGGTGTCTCATCGTTAGTCGGCGGCCGCCTCGCCCACCACGTCCCGCCCGATGACCATCCGCTGCACCTGGTTGGTCCCCTCGAAGATCTGGGTCACCTTCGCCTCGCGCATGTACCTCTCGACCGGGAAGGGGTGTAGCCGTAGCCACCCAGCACCTGCAG
>JALYQN010000179.1 GCA_030855835.1 Actinomycetota bacterium
CTCCGGGTGTTTGCGGATCAGCGCGGACACGAACGGGCAGTACGGCAGGACGAGTTGGTCTCGCGCGCGAGCCGTGTCGAGAATCGTGCGCACCAGCTCGGTCGCGACGCCGTGGCCGCCGTAGACCGGTTCCACCTCGGTGTGCGGCATCGCCGCATGCCCGTCCTCGACATGGTAGACGGCGAAGCCGACCACCTGGCCGTCGACCAGCGCCTCGAACCGGTTCAGCTCGGGCGCCTCCCGCACAGTGACGTTCATCGTCGCCAGCCTCGCTTCACTCGGAAGGTGCCTGGGAGAACGGTGCCGGCGGCCCCCTCCGGCGGCACCGAGAGTATCCGCCCGTCACCCCCTCCACCATCCGAAGCCGAACATTGACGCTGAGTAGCGGGCACCGGTGGTGGTATCGGGGCTGGTGGTGCGGCACACTGGCACCGACGGACATTCGAGCCCGAGACCGAGGCCGCTGGGGAAGGCGACCCTCGAGCCTGGGAGGCCCAGATGACCGTCTCGACGCGCGGCGTGGTGTACATCCACTCCGCGCCTGCCGCGCTGTGCCCGCATGTCGAGTGGGCCGTGGCGGGTGTTCTCGGTCTCCCGGCGCAGCTGGGCTGGACCCCCCAACCGGCCGAGGCCGGGACGTACCGTGCCGAGCTGTCCTGGCAGGGCGCCATCGGCACGGCCGCGGCGCTCGCGTCGGGGCTGCGCGGCTGGACCCGCCTGCGATTCGAGGTCACCGAGGAGGCCACCGCCTCGAGCGAGGGCGCGCGCTACTCGTACACGCCCGACCTGGGGGTGTTCCACGCGGTCGCCGGGTTGCACGGCGATCTGATGATCCCCGAGGACCGGGTGCGATCGGCCGTGCTGCGAGCCCGGCTGGACCAGGGCTCGCTGGAGCACGAGCTCGACCGACTCCTCGGCAGGCCGTGGGACGACGAACTGGAAACCTTCCGGTACGCCGGAGAGGGCGCGCCGGTGCGCTGGTTGCACCAGGTCGTGTAACCGCGTCCGGCACTGGGCCAACGTTGTGCATACTGAGCCAGCCGTATCGCTGGCCAGTTCTGAGGTCAGCCGACGGTGACGGTCACCGGCGGCGTGGCGCGGGTCGATCCCGGCAGCACGAGTCGCAGCTCATTCGGCCCAACTTGACCCAGCTCGACGAAGGTCGAAAAGCGTCCGCTGGCATCGGTCGTCACAGTGACCGGGAACGTCACCCAGCTGCCGCCTTCGCGCCGCTCGACCTGCAGTGACGTTCCCGCGGCCACCCTCGGGAACCGACCGCTGAGCGTCACCTGCTCGAAGCTGTCCGCCGCTTCGGGGGAGGCGGTCAGCGTGGCGTCCCCGCTGGGACCCGGGCGGGGGGTGGCCGACGTGGGCTCGGCGCTGCCCGGGCCGTTGCCGGTGGGACCGGCGCTGGTTGCAGCCTCGGGCGGAAGCTCCAGCACCGGCTCGCTCGGGTTGCCGCCGTCATCGGCGATGCCGGTGGCCTGCAGGACCTCGGTGCTCGCCCATGACAGCAGCAGCCCGAGCACGACCCCGACCGTCACCAGCGCGGCGAGGCCAGCGAGCACCGGCCGGGTGCGCCGGTCGGGCCGCCGTGACCTGGGTGGGGTATCGCGCACCGGTCCAGTCTGCCCGAGCGTGAGCGGTGTGCACCTAGAGCGGCAGCTCCAGCAGGATCAGAGCGGGATGTTGCCGTGCTGACCGCGAGCCCGGCCCTGCGGGCCGTCGTCGGACAGCGCGGCCGCCAGTGCTCGCGCCAGTGCGCTGCGGGTGCGCGCCGGCTCGACCACCTCGTCGACCACCCCGATCTCGACCGCCCGCTCGATCCCGCCGGCGATCCGTTCGTGCTCTTCGGCCAGCTCGACCTCGACCTGTGCACGTACGTCGGGAGCGACGTCGGCCAGCCGGCGCCGGTGCAGGACGCGCACCGCCGCGACCGCGCCCATCACCGCCACCTTGGCTCCCGGCCAGGCGAAGACCTTGGTCGCGCCTAGGGAGCGCGCGTTCATCGCGATGTACGCGCCGCCGTATGCCTTGCGCGTCACCAGGGTCACTCGCGGCACGGTCGCCTCGGCGAACGCGTGCAACAGCTTGGCGCCGCGGCGCACGACACCGTCCCACTCCTGGCCCACGCCTGGCAGGTAACCGGGCACGTCCACCACGACCAGCAGTGGGACCCCGAACGCGTCGCACATGCGCACGAAGCGGGCCGCCTTCTCGGCCGAGGCCGAGTCGAGGCAGCCACCGAGTCGCAGCGGATTGTTGGCGATCAGCCCGATGCTGCGCCCTCCGAACCGGCCGAGCGTCGTGGTGATGTTGGGTGCCCACTTGGCGTGCAGCTCGAGCGCCGTGCCCTGGTCGAGCATCTCCTCGACCAGCGGGTGCACGTCGTAGGCCCGGCGCATCGACTCGGGCAGCGCGGCGGCCAGGTCGACGTCGGCGACTTGCGCAACCTCGAGCCGGCCCTGGTCGCCGAGCAGGGCTGCGAGGCGGCGTGCCTCGCCAATGGCGTGCACCTCGGACTCCGCCAGCACATGCACGACGCCGGAGCGCCGCCCGTGCGGCTCCGGTCCGCCGAGCCGGGCCATGTCGACGTTCTCACCGGTGACCGAACGCACCACGTCCGGTCCGGTGACGAAAACGCGGCCGTCCGGGCCGAGGATGACCACGTCGGTCAGTGCCGGTCCATACGCCGCCCCACCGGCCGCCGGGCCTAGGACGACCGAGATTTGTGGGACCCGGCCGGAGGCAAGCGTCATCGCCTGGAAGATCAGCCCGACCGCGTGCAGCGACAGCACCCCCTCAGCCAGCCGCGCACCACCGGAGTGCCAGAGCCCCACGATCGGGGCACCGTCGCGCACCGCCCGTTCGTACGCGGTGACGACGACCTTGCAGCCCTGGTCGCCCATCGCACCGCCCATCACGGTGGCATCGGAGCAGAACGCGACCGTGTGCGTGCCGTCGACGGCCCCGACGGCCGCCAGCATCCCGGAGGTGTCGTCGGCCGTGATCAGCTCCAGGCTCCCCGGGTCGAACAGCGCCGACAACCGTCGTAGCGGGTGGCGCGCGTCCTGCTCGCGGGGCGGTTTGGTGGCGGCGACCGGCGTGGCCGGGCGGGTGGCGGCGGTCATCGGGCTCCAGTCAGACGGTGTGGCAATCAGACGGTGTGGCAATCAGACGGTGTAGTAGTCAGACAGTGCGGAAGGCCAGCGCCACGTTGTGGCCGCCGAAACCGAAAGAGTTGTTCAGCGCAGCCAGGTCGCCAGCGGGCAGGTCGCGCTGCTTGGTCGCGATGTCGAGGTCGACGGCCTCGTCCTGCTTGTCGAGGTTGATGGTCGCCGGCACCGTACGGTTGTGCAGCGCCAGCACCACGGCGATGGACTCCACCGCACCAGCGGCGCCCAGCAGATGGCCTGTCATCGACTTGGTGGCGGTGAGCACGACCCGGTCGGCCGCGGCACCCAGCGCCGCCCGGATGGCCAGCGCCTCGGCGACGTCGCCCTGCGGTGTCGAGGGGGCGTGCGCATTGATGTGCGCCACCGACGACGGCTCCAGGTCGGATTCCTCGAGTGCGCGGCGCATGGCCCGGGTCGCGCCCATGCCGGTCGGGTCCGGCTGCGCGATGTCGTGCGAGTCGGCGGTGATGCCTGCGCCCGCGACCTCGGCGTAGACCCGGGCACCCCTCGCGCGTGCATGCTCGGCGGCTTCCAGCACCAGGATCCCCGCGCCCTCGCCCAGGACGAACCCGTCCCGGTCGACGTCCCACGGGCGCGAGGCTGCCTGCGGGTCGTCGTTGCGTCGTGACAGCGCCATCATGCTGCCGAAGGCCGCCATCGGCAGGGCATGCACGCAGGCCTCGGTCCCACCGGCGAGTACCACGTCGGCGCGGTTGAGGCGGATCATGTCCACGGCCAGTGCGATGCCCTCGTTGCCGGACGCGCAGGCCGAAACCGGTGTGTGAACGCCGGCCCGGGCGCCGACCGCGAGGCCGATGTTGGCCGCCGCGCTGTTCGGCATGAGCATCGGGATCGCCAGCGGTGACACCCGGCGGGGACCCTTGTGTACCAGCGCGTCGTAGTTGGACAGCAGCGTCTGGATCCCGCCGATGCCCGAGGCACAGGCGACGCCGATTCGTTCCGGATCGACGTCGCCTGCACTCTCGCTGGCACCCTCGCTGGCACCGTCACCGGCGGGGGCGAGACCACTGTCCGCCCAAGCCTCGAGTGCCGCGATCAGCGCCAGCTGGCCGGACCGGTCGAGGCGCCGGGCCTTGACTCGCTCCAGGACTTCGCTCGGCTCGACCGTCACCTCGGCGGCGATCTGCGTGGTGAGCGGTTGGGCCCACTCGTGCGTCATCCGGTCGACTCCGGACGTACCGGCAAGCAGCGCCTGCCAGGTGGAGTCGACGTCGCCGCCGACCGGGGTGGTCGCGCCGAGCCCGGTCACGACGACTGTGCGGGTCATGGTCTGTTCACCTCGTTGCTGCTCAGGCTGGCTGGTCAGGCGGACTGGGCGCGTTCGATGAAGGCAACGGCGTCGCCGACGGTCTTGAGGTTCTTCACCTCGTCGTCGGGGATCTTCACATCGAACTTTTCCTCGGCAGCCACGACGACCTCGACCATCGACAGCGAGTCCACGTCGAGGTCGTCGACGAAGGACTTGTCGAGCTGGACGTCGTCGGCGGGGACACCGGCGACCTCGTTGACGATCTCGGCGAGGTCGGTGCGGATCTCCTCGGTGCTGGCCATCTGGCTGTCTCCTCTGGTGGGTGCGGTCGTGCGGCTGTCGTACGACTCGGTTGTGGGGTACGGCGGGCGGCTCAAGGCATGCGTACTACCTGGGCGGCGTAGGCGAGCCCGGCGCCGAAGGCGATCAACAGGGCAAGGTCGCCACTGTGTGCCGAACCGTCGTCGACGAGCCGGCGCAGCGCGAGCGGCACCGAGGCGGCCGAGGTGTTGCCCTGCTCGGCGATGTCTCGGGCGATCACGACGTGCGGCGGCAATCCGAGGGCTCGGGCCATGAGGTCGGTGATGCGCATGTTGGCCTGGTGCGGCACGAACAGGTCGAGGTCGTCGACGGTCAGGCCAGTCGCCTCCAGGGTTCGCTGCGCCACCTTGGCCATCTCGAAGCTGGCCCACCGGAAAACCGGGCCGCCCTCCATCCGCAACACATGCGCACCTTTGTGGCTGTCCGGGTCCGGCTCCTCACCCGGGTCGGGGTCGACCGGCCACGGGGTCTCCTGCCGGATCAGGTCGAAGCGCTCGCCGTCGGATCCCCACACCACCGGGCCGATCCCCGGCTCGTCGGACGGTCCGACGATTGCGGCGCCGGCGCCGTCGGCGAAGATGAACGCGGTGGAGCGGTCGGTGAGGTCGAGCAGGTCGCTCAGCCGCTCGACGCCGATGACCAGAACATGGCGGGCTGATCCGGCGCGAACCATGTCGGCGGCCAGGGACACGCCGTAGCAGAAGCCGGCGCAGGCGGCCGAGACGTCGAAGGCGGCGGCCGGGGTGGCACCGAGCTCGTGGGTGATCTGCGCGGCCACGGACGGGGTCTGCAGCAGATGGGAGACGGTGGCGACGATGACGCAGTCGAGCTCGCCGGCGTCGACGCCGCCTTCGGCCAGTGCCTGCTTGGACGCCGCGACCGACATTGCCGCCACCGTCTCGTCCTCGTCGGCGAAGCGCCGGGTCACGATGCCTGAGCGGGAGCGGATCCACTGGTCGGTCGAGTCGATCCGCTCGACCAGCTGCTCGTTCGACACCAGCCGGCGTGGGCGGTAGGCACCGAGCCCGAGGATGCTCGCCTCGCCGCCGGTCGTTGGCGGTGTGATCCGGGAGCTGCCGCGGGTGTGCTCACGCGCCGTGGTGTCGGGAGTGTTCACGTCAGCGCCCCGGCATCGGAGTGCGGGTGCAGCCGGACCAGCGGTTGGCCAGGGGTGACGATGTCGCCGTCCTCGACCAGCCACTCGACGACGTGGCCGCCGTACGGCGCCACCACCGGAATCTCGTCGCGCAGGCTGTGGACGGTGCCGACGCGGTCCTCCGGCTGCAGCGGCTTGTCGCGGTCGAGGCCCTCAGTGACCTCGAAGATGCCTTTGGCGGGCGCGACGAGCAGCCGCCAGGTGGGCGAGTCGTCCAGGGGGGACGCGACGGCGTGCCGCGCCACGAAGGCGCGTGCGTCGTCGAGCAGGTCCGGGGTGGTGAGCGCAAAGGTGTCCACCCCTTTGAGCCCACGCTTGGCGATACCGGTGAGAGTGCCGGCGGGAGGCATTTCGAGGACGCCGGTGGCGCCGAGGTCGCTCATCGCCTGCAGGCACAGGTCCCAGCGCACCGGGCTGGCAACCTGGCTGACGATGCGGGCCAGCACGTCGTGGCCGTCGTGGACGACACGTCCGTCTCGGTTGGAGATCAACCCCACCCGCGGGTCGTGCACCGAGACCGACCGGGCGAAGCGGGCCAGCGTGGCCACCGCTGGTGCCATGTGCTCGGTGTGGAAGGCGCCAGCCACCGACAGCGGCCGCAATCGCGCCCGCTCCGGCGGGTCGGCCGCCAGCGCCGCCAACTGCTCAACCGTCCCGGCCGCGACGATCTGGCCTGGCCCGTTGTCGTTGGCGGGCGTGAGCCCGTGCTTGTTCAGCGCCGCTAGGACGTCTGTTCGTTCGCCGCCGAGCACCGCCGTCATCGAGGTGGGTGTCCGGGCCGCCGCGTCGGCCATCGCGCGGCTGCGCTCACGGACCAGCACCATGGCCTGCTCGGCGGTGATGACGCCGGCCCCCACCGCCGCGGCGAACTCCCCGACGCTGTGCCCACTGACCGCCCCTACCGCGCTGAAGGCGTCGGATGGGTGCGGGAACAGCTGCAGAGCAGCCACCAGGCTGGAGGCGACAAGTAGCGGCTGCGCGACGGCGGTGTCGCGGATCGATGTCTCGTCGGAGGTGCTGCCATGCCTGGCGAGGTTGATGCCGGCCACGGCCGACAGCCAGTGCATCCGGTCCTCGAAGACCGGGTCCTCGAGCCACGGGGTGAGGAAGCCCGGAGTTTGGGCACCCTGGCCGGGTGCGACGATGACGAGCACGGGGTCCAGCCTGTCGGGGCGCCGGGTCGCGGCTCGGCTGCGGAGCGGACGAAGTTCACCGCGTGTGCTTGGAGGATTCCTACAGTAGCGGTCCGGGCGTCGGTTGCCGGTCAGGCATCCCGGTCCCGCAACCGTCCCAGCGTGAGCGCCACCCGCAGGGTGTAGGCGTCGCGGGCGTGGCCCGCGGCGAGGCCGGTCAGGTCCTCGATGCGGCGCAGTCGGTAGCGGACGGTGTTGACGTGGACGAACAGGGCACGGGCGGTGCGTTCGAGCGACCCGCCATGCTCGGCGTACGCGGAGGCGGTCTGCAGCAGCACATCGTCGCCGGCGAGCGGGTGGTAGACCCGCTCCACCAGGTCGAGACGGGCATGGCCGTCCCCGGACAGGGCCCGTTCGGGCAGCAGGTCATCTGCTGCGACCGGGCGCGGGGCGTCCGGCCAGCCAGGCGCGGCACGCAACGCGGCCACCGCGCTGCGTGCCGACGTGCTGGCAGCCGTGAGATCACCCACCAGCGGCCCCATCACGACAGGCCCGGCACCGAAGTACTCGGCTATCGAGGCGGCCGCCTTGTCGAGGTCCTCCACACCGCCCAGCACGACGACCAGCCGGTCGCCTTGCACCGCGCACAGCGCGTCCACGCCGATCTGGCGGGTGGCCCGGCGGATCGCGTCGACGGCGTCCGACGTCGCGGTTCCTCTGGCAGCCGCACTGGCGGTCGGCGCGCGCCCTAGCACCACGCTGATCGCGCTGGACGACTCCCACCCCAGGGCAGCCGCGCGCGAGCGTACGGCCTCGTCGGCCTCGCCGCGGAGCACGGCGTCGACGACCAGTGCTTCCAGGCGGGCATCCCAGGCGCCCCTGGCCTCGGCCGCGCGGGCGTACACCTCGGCGGCGGCGAAGGCGACCTCCCGGGAGTAGCGCAGCATGGCCTCGCGAGCGACCGCGCCGTCGTCTGGGCCGAGCAGCCGGTCCACGTCGGCCTCGACCACGTCGATGGTCGTTCGTACGAGCTCGACGGTCTGGCGCAGGCTCACCACCCTGGTCAGGGCCCGGGGCGCCTCGCCGAAGACGGCGGCTGCGACCGCGGACACGGGACCGGGGTCACGCACCCACGCGACGAACGCGGCGATCCCGTTCTGGGCGATCAGGCCTACCCAGGACCGGTCCTCGGCCGACAGCTCGTGGAACCAGGCCAGATCCCGGTCCATCCGGGCCACCGCCGCGGTCGACAGCGGGCCCACCGAGCGGTCCAGCCGATGGGCGAGGGTCCGCGCCGACGTCGCCACCTGCCCGAGGCTAGTGCCATCACCGCGGCCGGCAGGCTCTCATGACGTGGGGGTCCTCGGGCGGCCGTGATGTCGCCGGATCGGTGTTGGGGCTGGGTGGGGGAGCCGCCGCGGCCCCGCTGCTGGCCGGAGCGTCGGCGCGGGGCAGCATGAGCGGGTGGACCCCGTCGTGGCGTTGCGCCGGATCGCCTTCTTGCTGGAGCGACAGCTCGAGTCCAGCTACCGGATCAAGGCGTACCGGGGGGCGGCCGACGCGCTGGCGCAGCTCGACCCCGACGACGTGCGCAAGATGGCCGCGCACGGTGCGCTGTCGAGCATCAGGGGTGTCGGCGACAAGACCGCGGCAGTGGCGACGGAGGCGTTGGACAGTGGCGTGCCGGCGTACCTGGAGCGGCTCGAGACCGCCGGCTCGGGGCCGCTGGCCGAGGGTGGCGAGGTGCCGCGGGCGGCGCTGCGGGGCGACCTGCACACGCATTCGAACTGGACCGACGGCGGCAGCCCGCCCGAGGAGATGGCAGACAGCTACGTGGCGGTGGGGCACCAGTACGCCGCATTGACCGATCACTCACCCCGGCTGACGGTGGCTCGCGGGTTGTCGGCGGAGCGGCTGCGGGAGCAGCTGGCGCTGGTGGGTGAGCTCAACCAGCGGCTGGCGCCGTTCCGACTGCTCACCGGCATCGAGGTCGACATCCTCGACAACGGGTCGCTGGACCAGGACGATGACCTGCTGGCAGAGCTCGATGTCGTTGTGGCCAGCGTGCACAGCAAGCTGGCGATGGAGCGGGCCGCGATGACCAGGCGGATGGTTGCCGCCGTGCGTCATCCGCGAGTCGACGTGCTGGGTCACTGCACCGGTCGACTGGTCACCGGAGGGCGGGGCAAGCGCAAGCAGTCCCAGTTCGACGCCGAGCAGGTGTTCGCCGCCTGTGCGGAGTCGGGCACCGCGGTGGAGATCAACAGCCGGCCAGAGCGCAGCGACCCACCCGACGACCTGCTGCGCCTCGCGCTCGACACCGGCTGCCTGCTGAGCATCGACTCCGACGCACACGCGCCGGGGCAGCTGGACTTCCTGGACCACGGCTGCGCCCGCGCCGCCACACACGACGTACCGCTGGACCGGGTCGTCAACACCTGGCCGCTGGACGACCTGCTCGCCTGGACCCGCCGCTCCTGACCGGTTGCTCAGGCGTCGCCGCCCTCCTGCTTGACGCCGCGGGTGGACGTGGGGTCGTCCAACTGGTAGGTCGCGAATGCCTCGCTGACGACCTCCGGCTTGACCTCGCCGCGCTGCGCCAGCGACTGCAGGGCGGCGACAACCACCGACTGGGCGTCGACCTGGAAGTGCCTTCGCGCCGCCGGTCGGGTGTCTGCGAAGCCGTAGCCGTCGGTGCCGAGCGACTGCCACTGGCCTGGCACCCAGCGGGCGATCTGGTCGGGCACTGCCCGCATGTAGTCGCTGACCGCCACGACCGGGCCGGCACCGTCGAGCACCTGAGTGATGTACGGAGTGCGGTGCTCGTCGCCGGGATGGTTGAAGTTCCACCGCTCGACGTCGACGGCCTCGCGGGCCAGCTCGTTCCACGACGTCACCGACCAGATGTCGGCCGCCACCTGATGCTGCTCGGCCAGCAGACGTTGCGCGTCCAGCGCCCACGGCACGCCGACGCCGGAGGCCAGCAGCTGAACCCGGGGTCGCTCGCCGTTCTGGTCGTCCGCCTCAGGGGCGGCGGCCAGCCGGTAGATCCCCTTGAGCAGCGCGTCGACGTCGAGATCGTCCGGCTCGGCCGGCTGCACGATCGGCTCGTTGTAGACGGTGAGGTAGTAGAAGACGTCCTCGCCGTGCGGATATGCATCGCTCTTGCCGTACATGCGCTGCAGGCCGGCATGGACGATGTGGGCGACCTCGTAGGCGAATGCCGGGTCGTAGTGCACCGCAGCCGGGTTGGACTGCGCCAGCAGTGGCGAGTGCCCGTCGGCGTGCTGCAGTCCCTCGCCGGTCAGCGTCGTCCGCCCGGCCGTCGCTCCGACCAGGAACCCCCGACAGAGCTGGTCGCCCAGCAACCACATCGCGTCGCCGGTGCGCTGGAACCCGAACATCGAGTAGAAGATGTAGAACGGGATCATCGGCTCGCTGTGGGTGGAGTACGCCGTGCCGGCGGCGGTGAACGACCCCATCGCGCCGGTCTCGCTGATCCCCTCGTGCAGCATCTGGCCCTGCTGCGACTCCTTGTACGTCAGCAGCAGCTTTCGGTCGACGGACTCGTAGCGCTGCCCGTGCGGGCTGTAGACCTTCGCCGTCGGGAACATCGAGTCCATGCCGAAGGTGCGGTACTCGTCGGGCGCGATCGGGACGATGCGGTGGCCGATGCTCTCATCCTTCATCAGATCCTTGAGCAGCCGCACCAGCGCCATCGTGGTCGCCACCGCCTGCTTGCCCGAGCCCTGCTTGAGCTCGGCGTACATCTCGTCGCCGGGCAGCTTCAGTGGCTTCGGTTCGAAGCGGCGAAGCGGCACCGGACCGCCCAGCTTGCGGCGCCGCTCGAGCATGTACTTGATCTCGTCGGAGTCCTCGCCGGGATGGTAGAACGGCGCGATGTCTGACTTGTCGATCGCCTTGTCGGTGATCGGCAGGTACAGCCGGTCCCGGAACACCTTGAGGTCCTTCTTGGTGAACTTCTTCATCTGATGGGTGGCGTTGCGACCCTCGAGCGACTCGATGGTCCAGCCCTTGATGGTCTTGGCCAAGATCACCGTCGGCTGCCCGGCGTGACCCGAGGCGGCGCGGAACGCGGCGTACACCTTGCGGTAGTCGTGGCCACCGCGCGGCAGCTTGCTCACCTGCTCATCGGATAGGTGCTCAACCATCTTGGCCAGGCGGTCGTCGGCGGCGAAGAAGTGCTGCCGGGTGTACTCGCCGGTCTCGACCGAGTAGGTCTGGAACTGGCCGTCCGGGGTGGCGTTCATCCGGTTCACGAGGACGTTGTCGGTGTCGCGCGCGAGCAGGGCGTCCCACTCCCGGCCCCAGATCACCTTGATCACGTTCCAGCCGGCCCCGCGGAAGTACGTCTCCAGCTCCTGAATGATCTTGCCGTTGCCCCGTACCGGACCGTCGAGCTGCTGCAGGTTGCAGTTGACGACGAAGGTGAGGTTGTCGAGCTCCTCCCGGGCGGCGACCCCGATGGCGCCGAGCGACTCGGGTTCGGCCATCTCGCCGTCGCCGAGGAAGGCCCACACCTGCTGCTGGTCGGTCTGCCGGATGCCGCGGTGGTGCAGGTACCGGTTGAATCGGGCCTGGTAGATCGCGTTGATGGCGGTCAGCCCCATGGAGACGGTGGGAAACTCCCAGAACTCGTTCATCAGCCGCGGGTGCGGGTACGACGACAGGCCTTGGCCCCGTCCGTGCGAGACCTCTTGCCGGAACCGGTTGAGCTGGGTCTCGGACAGCCGGCCCTCGAGGTAGGCCCGCGCATAGATGCCGGGGGACGCGTGGCCCTGGATGAAGATCTGGTCGCCGCCACCGGGGTGGTCCTTGCCCCGGAAGAAGTGGTTGAAGCCGACCTCGTACAGGCTCGCCGCCGACTGGTAGGTGGCGATGTGTCCGCCCACCTCGAGTCCCTTGCGGTTTGCGCTGGACACCATCACCGCGGCGTTCCACCGGATGAACGCCCGGATGCGGCGCTCGATGTCCTCATTGCCGGGGAACGCGGGCTCGGCCTCGGGATGGATGGTGTTGATGTAGTCGGTGCTGCGTACGCCAGGCAACCCGACCTGACGCTCGCGGGCTCGCTCCAGCAGCTTGAGCATCACGTAGCGCGCCCGGTCGGCGCCGCGCTCGTCGAGCAGGGCGTCCAGGGACTCCAACCACTCGGTGGTCTCGTCCGGGTCGATGTCGGGCAGCTGGGTGGGCAGTCCTTCGTGGATGACCGGGGGGCGCTGGGAGGCGGTGGCCACGGGGTTCCTTCCATCGTGCACTGCGTCCGTGCACTGCGTCGTTGCTCTGGTGCCCCCAGTGTCCCACCAGCGGCGAGCCCGTACATCCCTACGGTCGGTACGCGGGCCGGTGGGCCGGCAGCACGACGTGGTGTGCCACCCGATGTGCCCAGAGGTGTTGGCAGGCCTGCCCTCGCCACTAGGGTGACC
>JALYQN010000180.1 GCA_030855835.1 Actinomycetota bacterium
TCTCGGAGTGGGCCAGCTGGAGCCCGGCCCTCGGGTCCGCGACACCGAGGCAGTTCGGTCCGACCAGGACGGCTCCCCCGGCTCGCGCGACGACCACCAACTGTTGCTCCAGCGCATTGCCGGCGGCACCCGACTCGGCGAGTCCAGCCGTGATCACTACGATCGCTCGGGCTCCGGCGGCGACGGCGTCGACGACTGCGCTCAGCAGACTTTCGACGGGAACGCAGACGATCACAAGGTCGACCTCAACCTGCTCCGCGTTCGCCGCTTCCGCGACCGAAGTGAACACCGGACGGCCGAGCAACCGTCCTCCACGCTGGCTGACCAGGAGCACCGTGCGGTCGGCCGGCGACTCAACAGCCCGGCGAGCCAGGGTGTGGCCCCACTTCGCGGAGTTGGCGCTTGCTCCCACAATGGCCACGCTCCGGGGTGCGAAGAGTGGCTTCAGGTCGCGTTGCCAGCCCTGTTGGCTACCAGTCGCCATCTCGGCGATCGGCCCTTGACGCCTCACCCACCCGACACTAGCATCACTGACTAACCAATCAGTCAGCGAATCTGGAGAGACATGGCTCCTCGCGTCGGCTCCGTCCGAGAGCGCGAGGCCGGACCGACCATGCGGACCACCCGTCGCAGCCAACGCGAGAACGCCGCGGACGCGCGCCGCCGGATCATCGCGGCCGCCGCCGACTGCATCGTCCGCGATGGGTTGGCGCAGGTCCGAATGGCCGCGATCGCTCGCAGGGCCGGGGTCTCGGCCGGTCTGCTGCACTATCACTTCGACACCAAGGAGCTGCTTTTCGGTGAGGTCCTGACCGCAGCCCACGCGGTCTCGGCCGAGCTCAACGAGCAAGCGCTTGCCCGCGCCGGTGACGACCCGGCGGTGCGGCTCGCGTCGTTCCTGGATCGCTGTCTGCCCAGCGACGAACAACTGACCCACGAATGGCTGCTGTGGCAGGAACTGACGCTGCTACGCATGCGCGATCCCCACTTGGCCAAGGTCGCGGCTGGGCTCTACGACGACCTGTACGCCACGACCGAGGGCCTTCTCGTCGACGGGCGGACCAGGAGGGTGTTCCGCACAGAGCTTTCACCGCGCTCGCTGGCGGAGACCTGCGTCGCCTTGACCGTGGGGCTCGGCGCCCGGGTGCTCACCGACGACCCCCGGCTCGAACTCGACCAGGCGCGCGACATCTTGGCCACCGCGGTCGGAATCCTCGTTGGATACGACGACCCGCTCCCCCGGCCCGCGACGGCAGCCCCTGATGAGCGCGCTCATGAACTGACCTGATTGGTACCGACACGCAGAGGCGACCACCGCTGCGAATGCACTCATGGCGAGCGCGCTCACGGCGAGCGGCCCTCGCGCCGAGGCTTCACCCCACACCCACCCACGACTGCAGGAGATCGGCTCCATGGACTTCGGCCTGACCGACGAGCAGCGCAGCATTGTCGAGGTGACCAGAGCCTTCGTGGAGCGCGAGCTCTATCCCCACGAAGAAGAGGTGGAGCGCACCGGAGTGGTGCGCCCCGACCTTGCGAACCAGATCCGTGCCAAGGCGATCGCGGCCGGCCTATACGCCGCCAACATGCCTGAACACGTCGGCGGTGCCGGCCTGGACACCGTGACCTGGATGTTGTTCGAGAAGGAGCTCGGCAAGGCCAGCTACGCGCTGCACTACACCTGCGTGGCGCGGCCATCCAACATCCTGCTCGCCGGCACCGAGGCGCAGCGGGAGCGCTTTCTCTACCCGTGCGTACGCGGAGAGCGGGTCGACTGCCTGGCAATGACCGAGCCGGAGGCAGGATCAGACATGCGCGGCATGCGAACCAGGGCGGTACGCGATGGGGACGGGTGGCGGATCCGCGGCACCAAGCACTTCATCAGTCACGTCGCGGAGGCGGATTTCGTCATACTGATCGCCGTCACGGGCACCGACGCGGCCGGTCGTGCTGAGATGTCGACGTTTCTCGTCGACCTGGACACACCCGGAGTCGCCACACACGACGGCTACCGCAACGTCTCACATCGCGGCTACACCAACTCCGTCCTCGACTTTGACGACGTACGGGTGAGTGCCGACGCGCTACTCGGCGAGGAGGGCCGCGGCTTGGAGTTGGCAGGGACCTGGCTCGGCTCGACCCGGCTCCAGGTCGCCGCCTCGTGCCTGGGCCGGGCTGAACGCGCGCTCGCGCTCTCGATCGCGCACGCCGCCAACCGCCGACAGTTCGGTCAGCCGATCGGCCGCTTTCAGGGTGTCGGGTTCAAATTGGCCGACATGCAGACCGAGTTGCAGGCGGCGGAGCTGATGACCCTGTACGCGGCCTGGAAGTACGACCAGGGCATCGCGACCGACGCCGACATCGCGATGGCGAAGCTGAAGTCGACCGAGGTGTTGGCGATGGTGGCCGACGAGGCCATCCAGATCCACGGAGGCATGGGACTCATGGACGAACTGCCGCTGGAGCGGATCTGGCGTGACGCCCGCATCGAGCGCATCTGGGACGGCACCTCGGAGATCCAGCGCCACATCATCTGCCGTTCGCAGCTGCGACCCCTCGGAGCCTGAGCCATGACCGATAACGGGGCCGACGTGAACCCGCCGCGACTGCACTCCCGGCGGGAGGACGGAGTACTGGAGGTAACGCTGGATCGGCCCAAGGCCAACGCCATCGACCTGGCGACGAGCCGGGAGATGGGTCGGCTGTTCGCGGACTTCAGGGACGACCCCGAGCTCCGCGTCGCCATCCTTCGCACCGAGGGTGACAAGTTTTTCTGCGCGGGCTGGGACCTGAAGGCCGCCGCCGCGGGTGACGAGGTGGACGGTGACTATGGCGTCGGCGGCTTCGGCGGGCTGCAAGAGCTGCCCGACCTGAACAAGCCGGTGATCGCGGCCGTGCACGGGCTGGCGATGGGAGGTGGCTTCGAGCTCGCCCTGTCGTGCGACCTGATCTACGCCTCCGAGGCCTCCCAGTTCGGGCTTCCGGAGATCAAGGCAGGCACTCTTGCCGACGCCGCCACGGCGAAGCTGCCGAAGCGCATGCCCTACCACGTAGCCATGGAACTGCTGCTGACCGGACGCTGGATGACGTCGGCGGAAGCCCGGCGCTGGGGGGTGGTCAACGCCGTCTTGCCAGACGAACCGACCCTCATGACTCGGGCCTGGGAGACGGCTCGGCTGCTCGCGGCTGGCCCACCGCTCGTCTTCGCAGCGATCAAGGAGACCGCCCGCGTCGCCGAGTCGCTCCGCTTCCAAGAGGCCATGGACCTGATCACCAGCAGCAGCCTGCCGACAGTGCAGGCGCTGTACTCGTCCGAGGACGGCGTCGAGGGGTTCAAGGCGTTCGCCGAGAAGCGCGATCCGGTGTGGAAGGGCCGCTGACCCCCGCGCGATGACTGCCGCCTGGGCCCGGTAGCCGAAACCGTTCGGCCAACGACGCCGTCCCACCATCCCGACACCCTGGACCACGACTGAACGCCTCGTGGCCACCCGTCCGGTAGTCGATCCGCTGTAGGCGATCGTGGTCCTGATCGGGGGCGGCGACGTTGAGAAGCACTCGGCCGGCCGCGTCGGCGCCCGCGCGTCCAAGCGCCACAACCGCGCCCTACACCCTTGGGCCCTACGGGGTCAGGATGTGTGGCGCGACTAATGCTGCGCTGACGCAGGCGCCGAACCGGTCAGATCCGATGACGTCACGGTCATGCCGCCGCCGGTGCGCTCATCCGGTAGGTGGTACCGCTGCTGCCCTGCACCCAGGCTTCGGGCAGTGCTGCGGCCAGGGCGTGCTGTGCCCGCCAGCCGGTGCAGTGGCCGGGAACAAGGAGATCGGGTGCGGCCGTGGTGACCGCATCCACGGTCGGGCCGATGATCGGCTCGAAAGCGGGCCCTCCGAGGTGCAGCCCGCCGATCAGTGCATGCAGGCGCGGCACCCCTGTCAGACGCTGCGTGTGCCGGACGATGTTGACTGCGCCGGCGTGGCCACAGCCGGTCAGCACTAGCAGTCCGCGCCCGCGCACATGAACAACCAGTGCCTGGTCGTCCAGCACCAACGGGTCGTGTCGCCAGTGGCCGTTGGTCGAGGCTTGGTGCGACGGCGGCATCCCGTGTTCGAACTCGGTGGTGCGGTCGACCTCGCCGGTGATCAGCACGCCGCCGTCCACCAGCAGCGACGGCACCCGCCTCTCGACGACCTCGATCCCCTCGCCCTCCAGGGCGTGCCTGCTCAGGGTCGGAAGCTCGAACACGTCCTGGCCAGGCACAGCTAGCCGGCGTCTGGTCCACACCAGCGGGTGCACCACCATCGGCAATCGCCGCGCGCCGCCGCGGTCGATCAGCCCGGCCAGTCCACCAACATGGTCGAAGTGCCCGTGGCTCAGTACCACCGCGTGGACATCGTCGAGGTCGACGCCCAGCCGTTCGGCGTTCGTGATCATCGCACCGGGCGAAAGCCCTGTGTCGAACAGCAACGTGGTGGTTGCCGAGCCGCGCCGCACGGTGACCAGCGCAGCGAAGCCGTGCTCGGCGACCAACCCCACCGCCGTCGCCCGGCCCTCGAACTGCGACGCCGCCATGGTCCCCGCGCCGAACGAAGCCCGCTGGGTTCGCTCGTCGTCAGGCAGCAGGGCGTCAAACGTGTTATCGACCAGCGTGGTGACACGCACCTCGTCAACTTGCTCCAGCGTGATCGGATCGACGGCAGCACCCGCCGCGAGGCGGGGGGCAGAGCGCTGCACGCTGACGGAATCCAGATCCGAGTCACACATCCGGTCACCGTAGCCCCGCGCGCAATCGCCTATCATGCGTGACTCGGCGACCGGGTCCGGTCCGCCTGACTCGACGCTCACGCCCGGGCTCGACGCTCAAACAGCCACAGTGTCAACTGCTTGTCCAG
This sequence comes from Actinomycetota bacterium, assembly GCA_030855835.1. Taxonomy (GTDB): domain Bacteria; phylum Actinomycetota; class Actinomycetes; order Propionibacteriales; family Nocardioidaceae; genus JACCVL01. The sequence continues at coordinate 4,891 of JALYQN010000180.1, forward strand.
GCCGGCAACGGTCCGACAGAGTTGAGAAGTGGTGGACGTGCGGCTCGTCACGGTCAGTGCCAGCAACTGGAGATCATGCGCAGCCTTGCGCGTCCACGACGAGCAGCGACGCTGGGTCGCCGATGTCACGTACTACCTGTGCATGTGCACCTATGAAGACACCTGGCAGCCACTCGCGATCGAGGCCGACGGCAAGGTCGTCGGCTTCCTGATCTGGGGGGTGGACGATGACGCAAGTCGCTGGATCGGTGGCCTCGTGATCGACGCTGCCCATCAGCGTCGTGGTATCGCCCGGACGGCGGTCGTCGAGGCCATTCGTCGGCTCGTCGCCCAGCAGGGATGTACCGGCATCGCGCTGAGCTATGCCCCCGACAATGTGGCGGCCCGGAGCCTGTACAGCGATCTCGGGTTCGTCGAGACGGGGGAGACCGAGGACGACGGCGTCGAGCTGGTGAGCCGCCTCAGCGTCGCGGACGCCCGGAAGCTGGCTTCGAGTGGAGACCTTTGAGCTCCTGGTTGCGCTTGAAGTCAACCAGTCAATGGCAGCTGTGCTCCGCGGGCTTGGCGAGCGCTGCCCGGTCGTGCGGACCGGTAATCCACCTTGGGTACCGCCCACCTCGACTCTCCGCAGCCCGCAATCCACGCGCAGAGCCGACGTGCGCGACGCCTTGCTAGCAACCGGGCGTACTTCTCGGGCGGTTAGACTCACTAGAACTGGACGCACGAGGTCAAACCAACTGAGCGACCGGCCAGGCCGCCAAGATCAGCCGACGACTGGAACGTCTCAACAATGGAGCTGTGGCTCCTTGGTGTGTGCCTCCTACCGGTTGTTCTCGTCGCAAATTCGTCGTCGTGCCCGCTCAACCTCCGCCAGAGTCGGTAACGCCAGCTGTTGAGGGCGCCCCATGACCTCGGCGTGAACCTGGGCCCGAGCGTCCGAGGCACACCGCTTTGTGGAGCTAGTGCCCCGCTCGCCGTGCTCGATGGCGCTCACCGACCAGATGGTGCCGTCAGGTGGAAGCCAAACCTCTGCGCCGCGAAGCGAGTTCGACCCAGCGGGTATTCCGGGCTACGTACCGCGGCCACGGAGTACCCCAGGCTTACGACCGAGCTGATGGCCGTAATCGCTGCGCCGAGCCAGGGAAGGCAGAGGACATGCCGCTCAATCCACGGGCGCCCGGCGAACGGGCGACCCGCACCCAGACGACAACCGGCCTGGTTCCGGCATGCGATCGGCCCGTGACTCGTCGCGGACCTCAGACGGCGTAGCGAAGCAAGGCAACGCCGCTCTGAAAGCCTCTGGCCTCCACCAGCTGCAGCCTCGGCACCACGTAACCGTCGGGGAACAGCCTCCTCCCCCGGCCCTGGACGGCGGGGTAGACGAACAGGCGGTACTCGTCGACCAGGCCGGAGTCGATCAGCGCGTGCGTCAGCGTGATGCTGCCGGTGACCCCGATGTCGCGTCCGTCCTGCTCTTTCAGGGCGCGCACCTGGGCGATCCAGTCGCCCGTGAGCACGGTCGTGTTCTGCCATTGGGGGTCGGTCAGGGTCGAGGAGACGACGTACTTCTGGACCTGGTTGAGCTCCTCGGTGATCCCGGTCTGGTCGTCGGTCTGCTGCGGCCAGTAGCCGCGGAAGTCCTCGAACGTCTGCCGACCCAACAACAGGGCGTCGCCCAGCTCCGACTGCAGGCGCGTCGCCTCCACGAGCTCTTGATCCTGGTCCGCGGGATCGAACCAGTCGCCGAGCATCTCGATGGAGCCGTCGAGGGTGATGTTCTGGGTGATCGCGAGTGTCCTCATGTCATGAAGACCCTGCCACGGCCGTAGAGTCACTGCCGGCCGAGCCTTTGGACGACGCTGAGGCACGACCCGGGCGACGTGTCGATGACGTCGGTGACGTCAGCAACCCAAGGGCCTGGCCAAAGTATGAGCTGGTTCCAGGCGGCCGGCTGCTGCGGCGGAGTCGGCCTCGGGTCAGCGACGTACGGCGCGGTGCCCACCGCTCAGCGGACGCCAGCTGGAACCTTGTCGGCCGGGGTGTCCCCCGGTTCACGTGGTGCCAGCGGTGAGGGCTCCACCCGGAGGATGCGCGCGAGCCAGCCGGGGAGCCACCAGTTCCATCGACCGAAGGTGGTGACGAGGGCAGGCACGAGCAGAGCCCGGACGATCGTGGCGTCGATGAGGATGCCGACGCCCAGGGCTGTCCCCATCACCTTGATGTCGGTGCCGGGAGACGACGCGAGCGCGGAGAAGGCGAAGAAGAGGATCAGCGCGGCCGACGTGACGAGTCGCCCGGTCCGACCGATCCCGGTGATGACCGCCATTCCGGTGTCACCGGTGCGGTCGTACTCCTCCCGCATCCGGGCGAGGATGAAGACCTCATAGTCCATCGACAGCCCGAACAGGAACGCGAAGATCAGCACGGGTAGCCAGAACGTGATGGCGCCGGTCTCGGAGACCCCGAAGATCGCGTCCGAGCCGTTCCCCTGCTGCCAGAAGAACACGACCGCCCCGAACACGGCCGCGAGCGAGAGCAGGTTGAGGACCACCGCCTTCAGCGGGAGCAGCACCGAGCGGAACGTGCGGACCAGGAGCAGGAACGTGATCAAGGCGATCAGCGCCAGCACGTACGGGAAGTTGTCATAGACCGCGCTGAAGTAGTCTTCGACGGTTGCACCGAGACCGGTGATGAACACCTCGCTGTCGACCGAGCCCTCGACGGCTGACCTGATGCTGTTGACAAGATCCGTCCCGGAGCTGTCGACGGTGACCTCGGTGGGCAAGACGTCGACGACAGCCTTGTCGCCCTGGGTGCTGCCGACGACGGCCGCCTGGACTCCGTCGACGTCCCGGGCGGCGTCGGCCGCCGCCTCTGCCTCGCTCGTCGGCACCAGCACTTCGACCGGGGTGAGTATCCCGCCTCCGACCCCACCATCGCGAAGGAGCTCCAAGGCATCGAATCTCGGGCCACTTCGCGCCTGCGACTCCAGGCCGGATTGGCCGATCTTGAGACTGAACACCGGGATGATGAGGAGCGCGAGCATCACCAGGGCCGCGGTGGTCGCGAGGAAGCGATGCGCGACGATGCCCCGCGCCCACGCCGACCAGCCTCGCGATGCTTTGCCCTCATGGCGGATGCGGGGGTAGTCGATGCGGGGGCCGATGCTCGACAGCAGGGCCGGCAACAGGGTGAGAACCACAGACACGGACACGAGCGGGATCAACATCCCGCCGATCCCCATGCTGCGAAGGAACGGGACGGGCACGACGAGGAGGGCCACCAGACTGATGGCCACGGTGACGCCCGAGGCGAACACGGCGTGCCCGGCGGTCTTCATCGCAACGAGAACGGCCTGCTCGTTGTCGCGTCCGTGCGCTCGCTCCTCTCTCCAACGCGACACCAGCAGCAGCGAGTAGTCGATCGCCACCCCGAGCCCGATCAGGGCGATCAGGAATTGGACGATGACACTGACGTCGCTGAATGTGGTCAGCCCGAGTACGAGCATGAACGTCGTTAAGATCGACACCGCGGCAATCAGCATCGGCAGCAGCGCGAGGAACGACGCGTACACGAAGATCAGCACCAGCAGCGCGCCGGCGGCCCCGAACAGCGTCTCGACCAGCACGCTCGGGCCCTCCGTGTCGCCGCCGGCCGCGAGCAGCCCGTACGACGTCAGGCCGCTGTCGAAGCCCTGGCTCTGCGCTGCCTCGGCGAGCGCCGGCTCGAGAGGCACCTCGATGTACGGGCCGAACGCGATCGGGATCGGCGCCTGCAGGAGGGCGAACGTCGTCCGGCCGTCGTCGGTGATGAACCCCGCGTCGCCGGTGCTCGCGTACGTGACAACTCGAAGGCGCACATCTTGCACGGCCGCCAGGGCGGGGTCTGCCTCCACCGCCGCGACTGCGGCGTCGAAGACCTCTGTGACTGCGTCCCGGTTCTCCTGCACGGTCTCGCCTTCCGGCACCGTGACAACCGCGACGTAGGTGTCGAAGGTGCTGACGCCGTAGGTCTCGATGAGCTGGTTCTCCGCGTCGTCACCGGGCTGTCCGGGCAACGAGAAGTCGAGCGACAGCCGTTCACTGAGCTGGCTGGCGGAGAACATGCCGCCGAGGAAGAGCACCAGCCAGAACGCGCTGACGATGCGGCGATGGTGCATGACGAGCCGGGCAAGACGTTCCACGATCGCTTCTCCAGGGGGTTGGGCGAGCTCCCGATCGGCAACGTATCGCCGCCTCTGGTGAAACGTCAACACGGTTAACGATCAATTCGGTGAACTTACTGCTACGATCAGGGGGAACCGTCTGGTTCGATCAGCGCGAGGTGCACATGCTCGATTCCGCGTCGTCGGCGGAGACGTCTGGCAAGGCATCTGCTGCCGCGCAGCCACAACCGGGCCCGGTCACGTTGACCCGACACATCGGCTACCTGCTGCGCCGGGCATATGTGCGCTCCAACGACTGCGCGCGGGCGTGCGTCCCCGACGACACCCACCTGCGCGAGGTCGCGATACTGGCGCTGATCGCCGAGCGGCAGCCGATCTCACAGCGCGAGCTGGGGGAGCTGCTCCTCGTCAACCGATCGATGATGGTCAAGCTCCTCGACTCGATTGCCGGCAAGGGCTGGGTCGTCCGTGCGCGCAATCCACGTGACCGTCGTTCGTACGCGCTGCGGCTCACCGAGAGCGGGCACCGAGCCCTGTCCGGCCGGCTGGACGACCTCAGCGGGGGCGATGACGTGCTGACCGCGCGCCTCAGCACGCGCGAGCGGCGGTGGCTCAACCGCGCCCTGCTCGACCTGCTGGACAACAGGGAGCTCGCCCCCATCGCCTCCCTGTCGGAGCACTCCGGCTACCTCATCGCACAAGCCCACCACCAGATGCGGCGACGGGCGATCGAACGGTTGGCCCCGATCGGCCTGCACCCCCGCGACTTCGGCGTCCTCAACGTCCTCGCCGAGACCCGGC
>JALYQN010000254.1 GCA_030855835.1 Actinomycetota bacterium
CCTCGCGGCCGACGAAGTCGGCGTCCTTGACCCGCGGCCGCTGCATGCCGGCCTCGACGATCGTCCGCTCGGTGTCGAGCTCGAAGCCGTAAGCCCGGTACCCCTTCTCCAGCCGGCCGGTGGTCGCGTAGACCCCGATCCCCACCGGCACCGCCCCGTGCGGGCGGCCGGCCGCGTGCACCAGCTCCCACAGCCGGGCACCCTGCTCCATGGGCACGTACAGCTCCCAGCCAAGCTCGCCGACGTACGAGATCCGTGACGCCAGCACCGACAGCGTGTCGACCTCGATCTCCCGGCAGCGGCCGAAGCCGAAACCGGTGTGGCTGACGTCGGCCGCGGTGATCGACGCGAGGATGTCGCGCGCCCGCGGACCCCACAGCCCGATCGTGCTGAACGCCGAGGTCTGGTCCACCACGACAGCCCCGCCGTCGGCAGGCATCCGGTCGGCGAACCACTTGCGGTCCACCATGCCGTGCGCACCGCCGGTCACCACTCGGTAGTGGTCGTGCCCCAGCCGCATCACTGTCAGGTCGGAGCGGAACCCGCCGCGCTCGTCCAGCACCGGTGTGTACACCACCCGCCCGACCGCCACGTCGGCTTGGGAGACGACGATCCGCTGCACCGCGTCCAGCGCCCGCGGGCCGACCACGTCAAAGATCGCGAACGCCGTCAGGTCGACGATGCCGGCACGGTCGCGCAGGGCGAGGTGCTCGGCGTTGATGATCGGCGACCACCAGCGCGCGTCCCACTCGTGCTCACGCGGCAACACCCGGTCGCCGTACTCGCCGAGCAGCGCCTCGTTGCTGCCGTACCAGTGCGGGCGCTCCCAGCCGACCGCCTCGAAGAACTCCGCGCCCAGCTCGACCTGGCTGGCATGCATCGGCGCAAGCCGCTTGCCGCGGTCACTGGCCCACTGCTCGCCGGGGTGCACTATCCCGTACGTCTTGTTGAACGCCTCGCTGGTGCGTGCCCGGACGTGGGCGCTGGTGCGCTGGTGCGGGTAGAAGCGGGCGATGTCGGAGTGGCTCAGGTCGATCTCCGGGTTGCCGTCGGTCATCCACTCCGCGACCGCGCGGCCCACCCCAGGCCCCTCCTTGATCCAAACCGCAGCGGCCGACCAGAGGCCCTTGACCTGGGGGCTCTCACCGAGGATCGGCGCGCCGTCAGGGGTCAACGACAGCAGGCCGTTGATCGCGTAGCGGATCTCGGCGCCGTCCGCGCCGAGCGCGTCCGGCATCAGCTCGTACGCCTGCTCCAGCTGCGGGTCGAAGTCGTCGGAGGTGAACGGCAGCTCGGTCGGCGACAGCGTCGCCTGCTCGATCGAGGGGATCTCGCTCGGGTCGTGCAGGATCGGCCGGTGCGCGTACGACCCGACCTCCATGTCGCTGCCGTGCTGGCGCTCGTAGCAGAAGGTGTCCATGTCGCGGACGATCGGGTACGAGATCTCGCCGGGTCGGGCGGCCAGCTGCGGGATCGGGCCTACGCTGATCATCTGGTGCACCGCCGGGGTGAGCGGGATGTGCGCGCCTGCCATCGCCGCGATCGCGGGGCTCCACACCCCGCAGGCCACGACGACCGTGTCGGTCTCGATGTCACCGACGTTCGTACGGACGCGGGTGACCCGGCCCTGCTCGACGTCGATGCCGACGACCTCGACGGTCGCGGCGACCTGCAGCGCGCCGGCCTGCTGAGCCTGCTCGCGCATCAGGGTGCCGGCCCGAAGTGAGTCGACGACGCCGACCGTCGGGGACCAGAACGCGCCCACGATCACCGATGGGTCGAGGAAGGGCACCCGCTCGAGCACCTCGGCGGGCGAGACCAGCTCGGAGTCGTACCCCCACGTGCGCGACGACGACATCCGTCGGCGCAGCTCCTCCATCCGCTCCTCGGTCCGCGCCACCTCGAAGCCACCCGATTCGGTGAGCACGCCCAGCTCTGCGTACTGCTGGAGACTGTCGCGGGTGAGATCGGCGATCTCGCGGGAGTGGTCGACCGGGAAGCAGAAGTTGGACGCGTGCCCGGTCGAGCCTCCCGGGTTGGGCAGCGGCCCCTTGTCGATCTGCACGATGTCGCGCCAACCCAGCTTGGCCAGATGGTGCACCAAGGCATTGCCGACGATGCCGGCGCCGACGACTACCACGCTCGCACTGCTCGGGACCGTTGCCATCCGATGCTCCTCTGCCGCTTGACCTGGCCCTACCCTATCGTGCCTGCTTCATCGCTATACGCAACACTTCTCACGATGCGCAACAGGACCACGGACCTCACGTCCGTCCGGCAGGCCTTGGCACCGGGCCGAACCGGGTTTGCCGACGCTGATCGCGTGCTTGGTCAGTCGAGCGCGATTCGATCCTGCCGTCAGGCCATGCGGGCGAGCAGCTGACCGATGACCACCATCAGCACGCCGCCGACAAGCACGAGATAGGGAAGGCTCCCGGCCCGCCTGACCGGCGTTGCGGATCCCGACGACGGCGGCGCAAGATCCTCGTACATCGTTGCGGGGAACACGCCCTTGTCCTGCACGTAGTGCCGGAAGTAGAAGACGGGCAGGATGAGCGCCGCAAAGACGACTCCAGTCAGCAGTGCACGGTCCCCCCACACGTTGGCGCCCCAGCCCAGGATCAGCGCGTTGACGAAAGCCAGCACGGCGCCTGCGCCGATCAGCACCGTCGGCGCCCTCCACGGCCGGGAGGCATCAGGGCTGTCCACTCGGTGCAGCCAGCCGGCGTTCAGGTTCAAGAAGTTGAAGATCATGTAGCAGACGGTGGACGAGGCGAGCACGAAGACGTAGTCGCTCATCAGCAGCAGCACCAGGTTGAAGACCAGGTCGGTCCACATGGCGCGGGTGGGTGCGCCGTGCCGGTTGGCCTTGCTGAGGTAGCGGGGCAGCCACCCGTCCCGAGCGCCCTGATAGAGGGTGCGGGAGGAGCCGGCCATGGTTGTCATGATGGTGAGCAGCAGCGCGAGAATCAGCATGACGACGAGCAGATTCCCGATCACTGCGCCGCCGCCGACCATCTCGGCCATGGCCTCGCCGACCCCGGTCCCGGCCACGATCGGATCGGTGACCAGCTGGTCCACACCGAGCGCGCCCTGGAAGGACAGTGGCACCAGGATATAGATGACCAGGCAGATCAGCCCGGCGGAGAAGATCGCCTTGACGGTGTCGGTGCCGGGGTTGCGGAACTCGCTGGTGTAGCAGATCGCGGTCTCGAACGCATAAGCCGACCAGGCGGCGAGGAACAGACCACCAACGAGCAGCGTCCAGCCGTTGAGGTCCCAGGATCCGTTCAGTGGCTCGAACCGGGCGAAGTTCTCCCGCCTGACGTCTCCGGTGAGCATCGGTACGACCCCGACCACAAGCAACGGGACCAGCACGGCCAGGCCGATCACCGTCTGGATCCGCGCCGCGCGCAGGATCCCGTGGTGCTGAAGCGCGAAGACCAGCAACAAGAACACAACCGCGATCAGGAACTGGGTGTTGATCCGCAGGGTCAGCCCCTCTTGCAGACCGCCCAGGTCGACCAACGTGATGGCCCAGGTGTTGACGGCGGCATCAGCGGGGAACAGCGCGGTGAGCACGTACCCGGCGGCGAGTCCGGCTCCGATCGCGAGCACCGGGGACCACGCCAGCCAGTTGCACCACACGGACAGCGGTGCGATGAACTTCGAGTACGGCGCCCAGGCCATCGCCCCGTACACGGAGGCGCCCCCCGACTTGCTCGGGAACATCCCGGCGATCTCGGCGTAGGTGAAGCACTGGATCAGCCCGAAAGTCACCGACACGGTCCACACCAGCACCGACGGCGTGCCGACCGTGGCTGCAATGGATCCAATCGAGAACAGCACGAGTGCGGGCACGCCGCTGGCGACCCAGAATGCGCCTTTCCAGGTGATCGTGCGGTGCAGGCCGTCCGGCTCGTCGGCGCGGGTGGTAGTGCTGCTGCTTGTGTCACGCGTGGTCTCGGCCATTGCGGTGCTCCGTGCCTGTGTACGAGATGGAGGCTGAGGGTAGCGAGAGGGTGATCCTCAGTAGTGCGGTGCGCGGCCGGT
>JALYQN010000305.1 GCA_030855835.1 Actinomycetota bacterium
GCAACGACCCCAGCAACGACACGTCGTACCCCTTCGACGTCCTCGGCGCGCAGACCGAAGGAATGATCGGCTACCTGATCGAGCAAGAGCTCGGGAACCTGCTGCCGATGGAGAAGTCGCTGGCCACGCTGCTGACGATGGTGGAGGTCGACGCGCAGGACCCGGCGTTTGCCGACCCGAGCAAACCGGTCGGGCCGGTGTACACCGCCGAGCAGGCCGGCGCCCTGGCAGCCCGCCGGGGCTGGACGGTCCGACGTGACGGCGAGCACTGGCGACGGGTGGTGCCGTCCCCACTGCCGCTGCGGGTCTTCGCCCTCCGGCCGGTCGAGCTGCTGCTGCGTTCGGGCTGCGTGGTGATCTGCGCCGGTGGGGGCGGGATCCCGACGATGTACGTCCCGGGCACCCGCAAGCTCGTCGGGGTCGAGGGCGTGATCGACAAGGACCGGGCCAGCGCGGTATTAGCGCGGGAGCTGCGTGCCGACCGGCTGATCATCGCCACCGACGTGGAGGCGGTCCTCGCCGACTACGGCACCCCGCGGCAGCGGGCCGTCGCGCGCGCGCACCCTGACTACCTGTCCCACGTCGCTTTCGCCGCCGGGTCGATGGGCCCCAAGGTCGACGCGGCGGTGGAGTTCGCCAAGCTCACCGGTGGTGAGGCGGTGATCGGCGCGCTGACCGAGCTGCCAGACCTGATCGAGGGCCAAGGCGGCACCCGGGTTTCGGTCGACCACGAGGGCATCACCTACCGGTGAGCGGCACGGCGGCCGACGGCGTGGACGACCGACGATGAGACCTTCCCGTCGTCCCGGCAACGGCAATGGCTCATCGTCGAAGAGTGGGCATGCGCGCGAGCAACGGAACCGGGCGATGCTGCGGGTGCGGGACACCATTGACCGCGCGTACGACGGCGAGCTCGACCTGGCGGCGCTCGCACGGGTCGCACACATCTCGCCCGCACACCTGGTGCGGACGTTCAAGCAGGTGTTCGGCGAGACGCCGCACCGGTATCTGCAGCGACGACGGGTCGAGCGGGCGATGGTGCTGCTGCGCGACTCCGACCAGGCCGTCACCGACGTCTGCCTGGCGGTGGGCTTCTCCAGCTTGGGTACCTTCAGTCGAACCTTCACCGCAATCGTCGGCGTGTCACCGGTGCGCTACCGAGCCCGGGGACCACTGCCACCCGCTCCCAACTGTTTCACCATGGCGTGGACGAGGCCGGACGGCCCGGCGGGTGGAGCGGGGACGGATGCGTCGATTTCGGAGAAGCGGGAACGGGCTCGCGCACCGTAGCGTCTGCGCCCATGAACATCACCTCGAACCGGCTTTCGTCCATCTACGTGCTCGACCAGGACCAGGCGCTCGACTTCTACGTCGGAGTGCTGGGCCTGGAGGTCGCCACCGACGCCGATCTCGGCTTCATGCGGTGGCTGACGGTACGGGTGCCCGGTGACACCAAGGAGATCCTGCTGGAGCGTCCCGGTCCGCCCGCGCACGACCCGGCCACCGCGGCCGAGGTCCGGGCTCTGGTCAGCAAGGGCGCAGGCGGTGGCTGGCTGGCCTTCAGCAGCGACGACGTCGACGGCGTCCACGCGGCGCTCGTCGCGAGGTCCGTCGAGATCACCCAGGCCCCGTCAGACCAGTCGTACGGGCGGGACATGGTCTGCGCGACCCGTTCGGCAACAACCTAAGAATCGGGCGGATGAACGCCTGAGCCCGGCTGCCTCGCCGGTACCGCCCTCGCTCCGGCGGGATGCGGAAATTGCGGCGGCTTAGGGACTCAACCGGGTCCAACACCGCCAGAACCCCGCATTTCGCGGCGCCGGGCGAGCTGACTGCGCCGCCCATCGGGCACGATCGGCGGATGGCTCCGGACACCGCCTCCCATCTCGAGGTCGAGCAGACCTTCGAGACAACCGCCTCGACCGAGGTACCCGACCTGCAGGTGGACGGCGTCACCACCGTCACCGCCGGCCACGGCCACGACCTGGCCGCCACCTACCACGACACCGCCGACCTGCGGCTGCTGCGAGCGGGGATAACGCTGCGCCGGCGCCTCGGCGGCAGTGACGAGGGCTGGCACCTCAAGGTTGCGGCACCGGGCAGCAGCGACACCAGGCTCGAGCTGCGGCGACCGGCTGGCAGGTCGCGTCGCCCACCGATCCCGATCCGCCGGCTGGTGCTCGGAGCCGCTCGCGGTGCAGAGCTCGTCCCGATCGCCGACATCCGCACCCACCGGGTCGAGCGGCACCTGGAAGGCACCGACGGACGGGTGCTGGCCGTACTTGCCGACGATGCGGTGAGCACCCGGGTGCTGCTCGACCAAGGCACCGCCCGAGCGCCGGAAGCGGCGGCCTGGCGGGAGA
>JALYQN010000321.1 GCA_030855835.1 Actinomycetota bacterium
AGCGTGGTGAGCACCTCGTCCACCGGCCGGCTACGCCGCCCGCCGGGTATGTAGTCGCGCACGACGAGCTTCCGGTCGTCGTCCACGCCGGCCACCAGCTCCTCGAGCTGGAGTGACAGCAGCCGCCCGTCGGCGCCGAGCTCGAGCACGTACCCCTCGATCTCACGGGCTATCCGCACCACCATCTCCACCCGCTGCGCGACCGACGAGACGTCGCGGACGGTCACCAGGTCCTCGATCTCCAGCGCGGACAGGGCGCCGGACACCTCGTCCAGCCGCATCTTGTAGCGCTCAAGGGTCGCGAGTGCCTGGTTAGCGCGGGACAGGATCGCTCCGGTGTCCTCGATCACGTGCCGGGTGCCACCGACGTACACGGCGATGATCTGCATCGACTGGCTCACCGAGATCACCGGCAGCCCGGTCTGCCTGGCAACGCGGTCGGCGGTGCGGTGCCGAGTGCCGGCCTCGTCGGTGTGGATGGTGGGGTCCGGCATCAGGTGTACCGCCGCCCGCAGGATCCTGGACACGTCCCTGTCCAGCACGATGGCGCCGTCCATCTTCGCGAGCTCGCGCATCCCGGTTGCGCTGAACGGCACGTCGAGGGCGAACCCGCCGGTCGAGATCTGCTCGATGGTGCGGTCCTGGCCGAGCACGATCAGCGCCCCGGTCCGACCGCGCAGGATGCGCTCCAGGCCTTCGCGCAGGTGTGTCCCGGGCGCAACCGAGGCCAGCGTGGCCCGCAGCAGCTGACTATCGGGTGGCCGCTCGTTCGGCCGGTCCGTGCTCGCCACGTCACTCCCCGAACCTTGACGGCTAGTGCGGCGATCCTAGAGCGTCGACGGTGCGTTCTGGACCGCGCAGAGATGCGGCACGCGGGGACGCCCGTGGTTCGGCGCCACGTTGGTCGCCGCGCCACCGCCCTCGGCCAACCCGACCGCCTGCAGTGCAGACCGTACGTCGCCGACCGGGATGACCCGCAGCCCGTCGATCGGGCCGAGGCCCATGTCGCCCGCATCGGCCGGCACCAGCGCGTTCCGGAAGCCGAGCCGGGCGGCCTCGGCCAGCCTCGGCTGCAGCGCACCGACCCGCCGCACCTCGCCGGCCAGCCCGACCTCCCCCAGCGCCACCAGATCGGTCGACACCACCGTGCCGGCGCTGGCCGACGCCACCGCGATCGCCGTTGCCAGGTCGGCGGCGGGCTCGGCCACTCTGGCGCCTCCCACCGTAGCGAGGTAGACGTCGGCCGAAGCCAGCCGTTGACCTAGCCGGCGTTGCAGAACCGCGAGCACCATGGCGCTGCGGCCGGTGTCGATGCCGCTGGTCGCGCGGCGCGGCGCGGACTGCGCGGACGGTGCGACCAGCGCCTGCACCTCGGCGAGCAGCGGGCGGCGGCCCTCCATCGTGACCGTCACGCAGGTCCCGGACACCGGCTCGCCGTGACGGGACACGAACAGGCCGGTCGGGTCGGTGACCTCGACGATCCCGCCCGCCGACAGGTCGAAGCAGCCGACCTCGTCTACCGGGCCGTAGCGGTTCTTGACCGCTCGCAGGAACCGCAGCCGGGAGATGCGGTCCCCCTCGAATGCCAGCACGACGTCGACCATGTGCTCGAGCAGCCGTGGCCCGGCCACGAGACCGTCCTTTGTGACGTGGCCGACCAGCAGCACCGGGACTCCGCGTCGCTTGGCCACCTGGACCAACGACGCGGCGACCTCCCGTACCTGGGTGACCCCGCCGGGCACGCCGTCGACCAACGGTGAGCCGATCGCTTGGACGGAGTCGACCACCAGCAGGCTGGGGCGGACCTGCTCGACGTGGGTGAGCGCCGCCGCCAGGTCGGTCTCGGCCGCCAGGTAGAGCTCGGGGTGCATCGCGCCGGTGCGCTCGGCGCGCAGGCGTACCTGGGCGGTCGACTCCTCTCCGGTGACGTAGAGGGTGCGTCGGCCCGACAGCGCCCACCGGGCGGCAACTGCCAGCAACAGCGTCGACTTGCCCACCCCGGGCTCACCGGCCAGCAGCAGTGCCGCGCCGGGGACCACACCACCCCCGAGCACCCGGTCCAGTTCCCCAACGCCGGAGCCGAGCGCGCTCGATGCCAGGGCGTCGACGTGCGTGATCGGCCGGGCAGCCTCCGTGACCGCGCCGGGCACGGTGCGCCCGCCCCGGCCGGCGGCGGCGCGCTCCTCGACGGTGCCCCATGCCTGGCACTCGCCACAGCGGCCCACCCACTTGGTCGCCTCCCAGCCGCACTCGGCGCAGCGGTAG
>JALYQN010000328.1 GCA_030855835.1 Actinomycetota bacterium
GTACAAGGTGAGGTAGCTCTCAACCTCCCAGTAGCTCACAACGCTGTGGTAGGCGGCGAACTCGGCCCGCTTTATCTCGGCGAAGTAGTCGATGTAGTCCCGTCCCGCGCACTCGCCAAGTGCCGTACGGAGCACGTCGTCCGCGGCCAGCGCGTCGACCGCGTGAACGAGGGTCGTCGGCATCGACGCGATCCCCCGCTTGGCCACCTCGCTGGCTGCCATGGTGTACAGGTTGTCCTCGTTCGGCTCGCCGGGATCCAGCTCGCGGTCGACCCCGTCGAGGCCGGCGGCGAGCATCACCGTGCACGCCAGGTAGGGGTTGGCCGAGCCGTCACACTGACGGTTCTCGATGCGGCCGCCTTCGGGCACCCGGAGCATCTGCGTCCGGTTGTTGCCCCCATAGGTGGCATAGGCCGGGGCCCAGGTCGCGCCGGAGTCAGGCGCCCCGACCCCCATCCGCTTGTAGGAGTTGACAGTCGGGCAGGTGACGGCCGCCATGGCCGGTGCATGCTCGATCAGTCCCGCGGCAAACTGGTAGGCCAGCGGCGAGAGACCCAGCCCTCGCGGGTCCTCGGTCCCCGCGAACAGCTCCTCACCACTCGCGGTGTCCCACAAGCTGGAGTGGACGTGCAGGCCGTTCCCGGTGAGGTTGGCGAACGGCTTCGGCATGAACGTCGCCGCCATCCCGGCCTCGTGGGCCAGCGTGTGAACCATGTAGCGGAAGAAGATGAGCCGGTCGGCGGTCGTGAGCGCGTCCGAGTAGTTGAAGTTCTGCTCGAACTGGCCGTTGGCGTCCTCATGGTCGTTGGCGTAGTTGGTCCACCCCAACTGGTTCATGTAGCGAGACACGGTGGTCAGGTAGGGGTACATGCGGGTCAGGGCCTTCGCCTCGTAGCACGGTGACGCCGCCGTGTCGAGCGGGTCGGCGACCTCGATCCCACCGCCGGGACGACGGCGTACGAGCATGTACTCGGCCTCGACGCCGGTGTTGTAGGTCAGGCCGCGCTCGGCGAGCTTGGCCAGCTGTTGCTTGAGGATGACGCGCGGAGCGTATGGCCAGGGCTCCCCCTCGACGTGCGGGTCGCACTGGAGCACGGCCAGCCCCGGCTGCCACGGCACAGGCGTGTAGGAGGCGGGATCCGGAACGACGAGGATGTCAGGATCAGCCGGCGTCTGGCCCAACGGTCCGGCGGCGAAGCCCGCGAAGCCGGCGCCGCCACCGAGCATCAGGTCCACAGACGACATCGGAATGAGCTTGGCGCACGGCTTGCCGTGCATGTCCACGAACATCGCGAAGAAGAACTCGATGCCGTCCTCCTTGGCGCGGGCCTTGAGTTCGCTACCTGCGTCGGCCATGTGCTGCCCTCCCTGTTGACGTGCGGCCACCGCGGCACGGTGCTCATGGCCGTGAGCAAGGTTGCCCCGGCGGAAACAATGTGTACTCTCAATACACGGATAGCACCAGCCCAAGTGCCGGTCTCGCGGAGGTCCGATCGAGATGTGCGGAATCGTCGGCCTTCACCTGAAGGACCCTGCTCTAGAGCCGGAGCTCGGGCAACTCCTGACACCCATGCTGACGGCAATGAGCACCCGTGGTCCGGACTCGGCCGGTGTCGCTCTGTACCGCGCGCCCGCCTCCGAGGACCTGCTCCGCTTCTCGTTGCGCTCCGCCCATGCTGGCTTCGACTGGGAAAGGCTCGGCGAACAGCTGCGCTCGGCCACGGGAGTGTCCGCCGAGGTGACCACCAAGGGCAACGTCGCCATCGTCGAGACCGCCGCACCACCAGCCCGGGTCATCGCCGAGCTTCGGCCTCACGAGCCGGAGGTCGCCCTGATCGGCTACGGGCGTGCGCTCGAGATCTACAAGGACGTGGGATCGCCGGCAACCATCTGCGGGCGTTACGGAATAGCCGCTGCGACCGGGTACCAGGCGGTCGGCCACACCCGGATGGCTACGGAGTCTGCAGTGAGCACGGCTCACTCACACCCGTTCACACCGGCGGCTGATCTGTGCCTGGTCCACAACGGAACGTTCTCCAACCACGCGACCCAACGCCGAAGGTTGGAGGATCTCGGCGTCAGCTTCGATACCGACAACGACTCAGAGGTCGCCGCCCGGTACGTCGGCCAGCGGCTCGCGGACGGCGATGACGTCCGCGACGCGCTGCTGATGGTCCTCAAGGAGTTCGACGGGTTCTTCACACTGCTGGTGACCACACGCGAGGAGTTCGCCGTCGTCCGCGACCCCTTTGCCTGCAAGCCGCTTGTTGTCGCGGAATCGTCCAGCTACGTCGCGGTGGCCAGCGAGTACCACGCACTGGCGACGCTGCCGGACATCGGCTCGGCCCGCGTGTTCGAGCCGATGCCCGAGGAGGTCCACGCTTGGTCCCGCTGAACTGCGCCGAGATGCCGGTACGAGAGATCAACAGGACTCTCCGGTCGCTGCCCGCGGGGTCGCAGGTGTCGATTCTGGAACCGCGTGGCGCGCACAACCTCGCGGTCGGGCTCGAGACTGCATTGGACATAACGATTGATGGCAACGCCGGCTACTACATCGCAGGGTTGAGCGCCGGACCCAACGTCACGGTCCGCGGATCGGTCGGCTGGGGCGTCGCGGAGAATCTGATGAGCGGAGTGGTGCGCATCGAGGGCAACGCGTCCGAGTCAGCCGCGGCCAGCGCCCACGGCGGCCACGTCTTCATCGCAGGCGACGCGTCGCTGCGGGCCGGAATCTCGTTGAAGGGCGGCACGCTGGTCGTCGCCGGCGACATCGGCAACGCCGGCGCGTTCATGGCCCAGGCCGGCACCATCCTCGTTGGTGGCGGCGCGGGGGAGGCGCTCGGCGACTCGTTGTACGAAGCGGTGATCTACGTGCACGGGACGATCCGCGGCCTGGGGGCGGACGCCCGGGTCGAGGAGCTCAACGAAGCAGACGTACTTCTCATTAAGGACCTCGTCGAGCGCAGCGGCTTTACCCACATCGACCCCGAGCAAGTCACCAAGGTCGCGTCCGCGAAGCAGCTGTACAACTTCGACGCGCTGAAGGCCCAGAGGTACTGACCAGATGAATCCGCTCCCCAGCCCCGACCAGGTGCCCGCCGCCGGCGGCGTCGACCCGGCTCACCTCGACCAGGCCGCCGACCACCCGCAGCGCGCCAGCGCGACCTTCCCACCCCAGGTGATCGACCAGATCCGGTTCATGGCCGAGAACGGACGCTACGAGATTCGGGGCTGGGGCGCCAAGCGCCACGTGCCGAACTTTGACGACCTGTCCTTCCTGACGGCTTCTGCCTCGCGCTACCCGCTCGAGGGCTACCGCGAGCGTTGCGACACGACCACAGTGCTCGGGAGCCGGTACGCCGAGAAGCCGCTCGTGCTCGACATCCCGATCACGATCGCCGGCATGAGCTTCGGCTCCTTGTCCGCGCATGCCAAGGAGGCGTTGGGCCGCGCCGCGACAGAACTCGGCACCTCCACAACCACCGGCGATGGGGGGATGACGTCGGAGGAGCGCTCCGCCTCGAAGACGCTCGTCTACCAGTGCCTGCCGTCACGCTACGGTTTCAACCCCGCCGACGTGCACCGGGCCGACGCCCTCGAGGTGGTCATCGGCCAGGGCGCAAAACCAGGCGGCGGTGGAATGCTGCTCGGGCAGAAGGTCAGCGAACGGGTGGCGGCCATGCGAACGCTGCCGCCCGGCATCGACCAGCGCTCCGCGTCCCGACACCCCGACTGGACCGGTCCGGACGACCTCTCGATCAAGATCGCGGAGCTGCGTGAGGCCACGGACTGGCAGAAGCCGATCTATGTCAAGGTGGGGGCCACCAGGGTCGCCAACGACGTGAAGCTCGCGGTCGCCGCCGGCGCGGACGTCGTGGTCGTCGATGGCATGCAAGGCGGTACCGGAGCCACCCAGGACGTCTTCATCGAGCACGCCGGCATACCGACCCTGCCCGCCGTCCGACTGGCAGCACAGGCTCTCCGGGAGGTCGGCAAGTCGTCCGAGGTCCAGCTCATCGTCTCTGGCGGAATCCGTTCCGGTGCCGACGTCGCCAAGGCGCTCGCGCTCGGTGCCACGGCCGTCTCGATCGGGGTCGGTGCGCTGATCGCACTGGGATGCAACCGGCGGACCTATGTCCAGGACGGAGCAGAGCACGACGCCGCAGCCGACTATGCCGAGCTGGGCACGGCAGCGGGGTTCTGTCACCACTGCCACACGGGTCGCTGTCCGGTGGGTGTCACGACCCAGGACCCGGTGCTTGAGCAACGTCTCGACCCGAGCCTCGGCGGACGCTGGATGACGAACTACCTCAAGGCCATGACCATGGAGCTCACCACGCTGGCTCGTGCCTGTGGGAAGTCGAGCGTCCACAACCTGGAGCCGGAGGACCTCGTCGCGCTCACCGTCGAGGCGGCGGCCATGGCGCAGATCCCACTGGCCGGCACCGACTGGATTCCGGGGCGGCGGTAGCCACGGCCTCGAGACAGCGCGCAGCCGCGCCGAAGCCTGCATCCCGCAACGGCCGGCCCAGCCGGGCGAGGAAGCGGTCGCGCAGCGGGTCTCATCGCGAGGCACCCCTGGCGCAGGACTTGTCCCGGCCGACTGAACAGGCGGTCGGTGAGGTGATCGCCGCGCGCGTGCGGGAGCTCCGCCTGCAGCTGAGGCTCACCGTCGCTCAGCTCTCGTCTCGAAGTGGGCTGTCCAAGGGCATGCTGTCGAAGATGGAGAATGCCAAGACCTCCCCCAGCCTGGCCACGCT
>JALYQN010000342.1 GCA_030855835.1 Actinomycetota bacterium
CCTCGAGGGAGTCGACGACGCCACCGGCCTGCCCAGAAGCTGGCGTCACGGGGTGCAGGCCGAACTGATCGAGCAGCGGCTGCGCCAGGACGGCAGCCACAGGATAAGGGCGGTCTGCGTGGTGCACAACGAGACCTCGACCGGTGTCACCAGCCGCATTCCGGAGATCCGGTCGGTGATGGACGCCGCCCGCCATCCCGCCCTGCTGCTCGTCGACACCATCTCGTCGCTGGCGTCGATCGACTACCGCCACGACGAGTGGGGGGTCGACGTCACCGTCGGCGGCTCGCAGAAGGGGCTGATGCTGCCGCCGGGACTCGGCTTTAACGCCGTCAGCAGCAAGGCCCGCGCCGCGGCGCGTACGGCCGGCCTGCCGAAGTCGTACTGGGACTGGGAACCGGTTCTCGCGGCCAACGGTGCCGGCTCCTTCCCATACACCCCAGCCACCAACCTGCTGTACGGGCTGCGGACCGCGCTGGCGATGCTGCACGACGAGGGGCTGCCGCACGTCTTCGCCCGGCACGCCCGGCACGCGGCGGCCACCAGGGCCGCGGTGGTCGGCTGGGGACTCGAGGTGCTGTGCGCCGACGAGCGCGAGCACTCGGGCTCGCTGACCGCGATCCTGATGCCGGACGGGCACGACGCGGACGCGGTGCGCAAGGTGGCTCTCGAGCGTTACGACATGTCGCTGGGCGCCGGGCTCGGCAAGCTCGCCGGCCGGGTGTTCCGGATCGGACACCTGGGCCACTTCAACGACCTCATGCTCGCCGGGACGCTGGCCGGGGTGCAGCTCAGCCTGCATGCGGCCGGGGCTCCGGCCGATGCGGGCGGGATCCAGGCCGCCTTGGACCGGCTGGCTGATGACTGAGGATCTTCAGCGGCTGTTGGAGCGCGACGTCGAGGGGGAGATCGCCTTCGACGACTACTCGCGGCACCTGTTCTCCCGTGACGCGAGCATGTACGCGATCTCCCCGCTCGGCGTGGTGTTCCCCAAGCACGACGACGACGTGGTCGCGGTGGTGCGTGCCGCCGCGGCCTGCGGCGTCGCGCTGGTGCCTCGCGGTGCAGGCACCAGCCTGGCCGGACAGACCGTCGGGCCAGGTGTGGTGGTCGACTTCTCCAGACACATGCACCGCATCGTCGAGATCGATCCCGAGGCCCGTACCGCCGTGGTCGAGGTCGGTGTCGTGCAGGACGATCTGAACGCCGCGGCCGCTCCGTTCGGGCTGATGTTCGGGCCGGACACCTCGACCAGCAACCGGGCCACCATCGGCGGGATGATCGGCAACAACTCTGCCGGCAGCGGCAGCGTCCGCTACGGGATGACGATCGACCACGTCCGTGCGCTGCACGTCGTGCTGGCCGACGGGTCGCTCGCACTGCTGGAGCCGGTGGACAAGGCAGAGCGCGGTCGTCGCGCCGAGCAGCCGACCCTGGAGGGCCGGCTCTACCGCGACCTGCCACCGATCATGGCCGCCGCGGCCCGCGCGATCGCCGAGGACTTCCCGCCGTTCTGGCGCCGGGCCTGCGGCTACCGGCTCGACCGGCTCGCCGCCGCCGCGGCCGAGGGCGCTTTCGACCTGGCGAAGTTCGTCGTCGGCGCCGAGGGGACGCTCGTGGTGGCAACCCGCGCGGTCGTCGACCTGGTGCCGAGGCCGCGGCACACCGTCTTCGCCGTCGGGCACTTCGCCTCGGTCCCGGACGCGATCGCCGCCACCGGCGACGCGCTGGCGTGCGACCCCGCCCAGGTCGAGATGATGGACCGCACCATCCTCGACCTGTCCCGGGAGCGGATCGAGTACGCCGACCTTGGCGCCAGCCTGGAGGGCGACCCGGACGCGCTGCTGTTCTGCTCGTTCACCGGCGACGACGAGCAGGCCCTGGTGTCGAAGCTGGACGAGCTGGACGAGCGGTGGCGGTCGCATTCGCACGGATATCACACCCTGCGCGCAGTCACGCCGGCCCAGCAGGGCGCACTGCTCAAGGTGCGCAAGGCCAGCCTCGGCCTGCTGATGGCCGCCAGCGTCGGCTCGCGCCGGCCGCTTGCGTTCGTCGAGGACACCGCCGTCGACCCCCGGCACCTGGCCGACTACACGACGCGGTTCCGCCAGGTGCTCGATCGGCATCAGCTGAGCGCGGGCTTCTACGGTCACTGCTCGGTGGGCTGCCTGCACATCCGCCCGTTCGTCGACCTCACCAAGCCGGACGAGGTACAGCGGATGCGCGCGGTGGCGGTGGAGATCAAGGACCTGGTCCGCGAGTACGGCGGCGTCAACTCCAGCGAGCACGGAGACGGACTGGCGCGCAGCGAGTTCAACCAGGAGATCTTCGGTGCCGAGCTGTACGGCGCAATGCGTGCCGTCAAGCGGCTCTTCGACCCCGAGGGCAGGCTCAACCCGGGCAAGATCGTGGACGCGCCCGCCATGACCGACAACCTGCGCGACTCGGCGTTGCCGCCGGCCGGGCCGATCGAGACCCGGCTGCGGTTCGAGGTGATCGGCGGCATGCCCGTCGATGGGATGAGGGGCGCGGCCGACCGGTGCATGAACATCGGCCTGTGCCGCAAGTCCACCACCGGGGTGATGTGCCCGTCGTACATCGCTACCCGTCAGGAGGAGCACTCCACCCGCGGTAGAGCCGGTGCGCTGGTCAAGGCACTCAGCGAGCCGGATCCGAAGACCGCGCTCGGTGACGAGCGGTTGCACGAGATCCTCGACCTGTGCTTGATGTGCAAGGCGTGCAAGAGCGAGTGCCCGATGGGCGTCGACATTGCGATGTTGAAGAGCGAAACCATGTCGCACCACCACGACGTGCACGGCGTGCCGGTGCGGTCCCGGGCGTTCGGTGCCATCCGCACCCTCAACCGGCTCGGGGCGGCGACCGCACCGCTGTCGAACCTGCCCAGCCGGGTGCCGGTCGTACGCCGACTGCTGGGCCGGGCGATGGGGATCGCCCCGCAACGGCCGCTGCCGGTGTTCTCCCGTCGCACGCTGTTGCGCTGGTTCGACGCTCGTCCGGTGCCACCGACGACTCCGAGCCAGGGTGAGGTGACGTTCCTGGCCGACTCCTTCACCACCTTCACCGAGCCGGGCATCGGTCGGGCTGCGATCGAGCTGCTGGAGCTCGCGGGCTGGTCCGTGCGGTTGCAGTCGGGCGGGTGCTGCGGACGCTCCAGCCTGTCCAAGGGCCTGATCGACGACGCCGGGACCAAGGCGGCCGGACTGGCCGCCGCGCTGGTCGCCGGCAGCGAACCGGGCTCGCCGATCGTCGGCTGTGAGCCGTCGTGCATCTTCACCCTGCGCGACGAGCACCGGGCCCTACTGCCCGACGACCCCCGGGTCCGCGACGTGGCCGGCCGGGTGCGGCAGGTCGAGGAGCTGGTGTCGGCCGCGGTCGAGGACGGGCGGCTGCGGTTGCGTAGTGACTCGTGGCTGGCCGGGCGACGGATCGTCTACCACGGGCACTGTCACCAGAAGGCCGAGGTGGGCACCGCCGCCACCATGGCGATGCTGCGGCGGGTCCCCGGTGTCGAGGTGGCCGAGCTCGACGCCGGCTGCTGCGGCATGGCCG
The DNA here is from genome assembly GCA_030855835.1 of Actinomycetota bacterium. GTDB lineage: Bacteria > Actinomycetota > Actinomycetes > Propionibacteriales > Nocardioidaceae > JACCVL01. Next base: position 3,571 of record JALYQN010000342.1, read on the forward strand.
GCTCGTTCGGCTTCGAAGCCGAACACTACGAGACGTCGATGACCGTCGGCCGGGACCGGCTGTTCCCTGCCGTTGAGGGGGAGCCGTCCACGACCGTGCTGGCGGCCACTGGGGTGTCGTGCCGCCAGCAGATCGCGCACGGCACCGGGCGACTGGCCCGGCACCCCGTCGAACTGCTGCGCAGCGTGGTCGAGGACTGAACCGGTGTCCGGGCCACGGCCGCGGGCGAAAGATGGACATCGGCGCAGCTCCGGCAGCAGCAATGTCTCCGCGTCGGTCGGGCCGGCAGCGCCGGCGAGACACTAGGGTCGCGGGGCGTGGACGCGCCCAAACACCTCGTGGTGATGGGGGTCAGCGGCAGCGGCAAGACGGCGGTCGCGTTGCGGCTGGCGGAGCGGCTCGAGTGGCCGCACGCCGAGGCGGACGACTTCCACCCGCCGGCCAACCGGGACAAGATGGCGGCCGGTCACCCGCTGACCGACGAGGACCGGCTGCCGTGGCTGCGGGCGCTGGCGGACTGGACGGGAAAGTGGCACCAAGCCGGCGAGTCCACCGTGATGACGTGCTCGGCGCTGCGCAGGTCGTACCGGGACCTGCTGCGCGGCGGCGCGCCGGGCACGGTCTGCGTTCACCTGGTCGGGGACAAGCACGAGCTGTTGGCGCGGATGCGGGGTCGCGAGCACTTCTTTCCGCCGGAGCTGCTGGAGTCTCAGCTGGACACCCTCGAACCGCTGGAGCCGGACGAGACCGGGTTCAGCGTCGACGCCGTCCGCCCCCTGGACACCCTCGTCGCCGACGTCCTGGCCAGCCTCGGACTCTCGCAGACCAGCTCGTGAAGCTGCCGCTGACGGCGCCATGGTTGGCAGGCTCAGTGCGTTCGGAAACCGGGCTGGCCTGCGAGACTGCAAGCACGTCGCCCGGGCTAGCGTCGAGCGATGACGCGCGTCCGGGTCGGCATCTCCGGCTGGACCTACCCGCCCTGGCGCGGAGTGTTCTACCCGCCCGGGCTGCGGCACCGCGACGAGCTCGCCTACGCCGCCGCCAGGCTCGGCTCGATCGAGGTCAACGGCAGCTTCTACGCGCTGCAACGGCCCACCAGCTACCGCCGGTGGCGGGAGCTGACGCCGGACGGCTTCGTGCTCGCCGTCAAGGGCGGGCGTTTCATCACCCATCTGAAGAAGCTGGTCGACGTGGAGACCCCGATGGCCAACTTCCTGGCCTCCGGCGTGCTGGCGCTGGGTCCGAAGCTGGGTCCGCTGCTGTGGCAGCTGCCCCCCACGCTCGGCTTCGACGCCGGCCGGGTCGCGGCCTTCCTCGACCTTCTCCCGCACAGCACTGCTGCCGCCGCGCGGCTGGCGGCAGCCCATGACGAAGCTGTGCCCGAGGAGTGGGCCTGGACCCGGACCGAGTCCGACGTGGGGCTGCGCCACGCCGTCGAGGTGCGCCACGACAGCTTTCGCACCCCGCAGGTGCGCGAGCTGTTCCGGAGGTACGACGTCGCGCTGGTCGTCGCCGACTCGGCCGGGCGCTACCCGTATCTGGAGG
>JALYQN010000352.1 GCA_030855835.1 Actinomycetota bacterium
GTACCACCTGAGCAAGGCCGGCATCCGCGACGCGGTGCTGCTCGAGCGCGGCGAGCTGACCTGCGGCTCAACATGGCATGCCGCCGGCGGCATGCACACGCTCAACGGCGACCCGAACGTGGCCTCGCTGCAGAAGTACACGATCCAGCTGTACGACGAGGTCCAGCGGCTGTCCGGGCAGGACTGCGGCATCCACCTGAGCGGCGGGCTGATGCTGGCCGAGAGCGACGAGCGGATGGACTGGCTGCGGATGGCGCACGCGCGGGGTCGCTACCTCGGCATGGACACGGAGCTGCTCAGCGTCGGCGAGGCGGCCTCGCTGCTGCCCTACCTGGACGAGAAGTTCTTCGTGGGGGCGCTGTACGACCCGTTGGAGGGCCACGTCGATCCGTCCGGTGTGACGCACGCCTTCGCCAAGGCGGCCCAGCTCGGCGGCGCCGAGGTCGTGCAGCACACCCGGGTCGAAGCGATCCGCCGCCTGGCTGACGGGCTGTGGGAGCTCGACTGTGGGTCAGCGGGCACGATCTGTTGTGAGCACTTCGTCAACGCGGGCGGGCTGTGGGCCCGCGAAGTCGGCCGGATGTGCGGCGTCGAGCTGCCGGTGCTGGCGATGGAGCACATGTACCTGCTCACCGAGGCCGTGCCGGGACTGCTCGACTGGAACGCGTCGTCCGGGCGCGAGGGTCTGCACGCGATGGACTTCGCCGGCGAGGTCTACATGCGCCAGGAGGGTGATGGGCTGCTGCTGGGAACCTACGAACCGGACGGTGTCCCGTGGTCGCCGCAGGTGACACCGTGGGACTTCGGGCCGCAGCTGCTCGCGCCGGACCTGGACCGGATCGGGGCCAACCTCGAGGTCGCCTTCGACCACTTCCCGATCTTCCGCGAGGTCGGCATCAAGCAGGTCGTCAACGGGCCGTTCACGTTCGCGCCGGACGGCAACCCGCTGGTCGGACCTGTCCGCGGCCAGCCCGGCCATTGGGTGGCGTGCGGAGTGATGGCCGGGCTCAGCCAGGGCGGTGGTGTCGGGCTGGCCCTTGCCAACTGGATCACCGAAGGAGACCCCGGCTTCGACGTCTGGGGCATGGACGTCGCCCGCTTCGGCGACTGGGCCACCCAGGCTTACACGAACGCCAAGGTGCGCGAGAACTACGGCCGCCGGTTCCGGATCGCCTACCCCAACGAGGAGCTGCCGGCGGCGCGGCCGCTGCGGGTCTCGCCGATCCACTCCCGGCTGGATGAGGCCAACGCGGTCTGGGGGGCGTCGTACGGACTGGAGCACGCGCTGTGGTTCGCCCAGCCGGGTGCCGAGCGGGTGGAGACACCGACGCTTCGGCGGTCCAACGCCTGGGACCAGGTGAGCGAGGAGAGCCTTGCCGTGCGCTCCGGGGTCGGCCTGATCGAGACCACGAACTTCGCGAAGTACGAGTTCGCCGGGCCGGACGCGCGCGCCTTCCTGGACTGGCTGCTGGTCGGCAGGCTGCCGGCTCCGGGGCGGATCGCGCTGTCGCCGATGCTCACCCCCGGGGGGAAGCTGGTGGGCGACTTCACCGTGGCCGCGCTGCCGGGCGCCGAGGGGGCGGGAGGCGATGACGGCAGCGAACGGTTCCTGGTGTTGGGCTCGGGGGCGGCCGAGCGGTTCCACGAGCGGTGGTTCGACTCGCACCTGCCCGCCGGGGAGGGTGTGCGCTACCGCAGCCTGGGGCCGGACCTGTGCGGGCTGGCCATCGCCGGCCCGGCGGCCCGCGCCCTGCTTGCCGGCGTGTGCACCGTCGACGTGTCCCGCGAGGCGTTCGCCTTCCTCGACATCCGTCGCCTCGACGTGGAGATGGTGCCGGCACTGGTCGGCCGGATCTCGTTCACCGGCGACCTCGGCTACGAGATGTGGGTGGAGCCGGCGTACCTACCGCGGCTGTACGACGTACTGGTCGCAGCCGGCCGCACGCACGGCCTGCGGCTGTTCGGCGCGCGCGCGCTGAACGCGCTACGTCTGGAGAAGTCGTACGGCACCTGGGCGACCGAGTATCGGCCGATCTATGACCCCTACGAAGCGGGTCTGGGGACGTTCGTCAAACCCGACAAGGGGTCGTTCGTCGGCCGGGACGCCGCGGCGCGGATCCGCGCCGAGGGACCAGCTCGCCGGCTGGTGACCTTCACTGTCGACGCCGACGACGCCGACGTGATTGGCGACGAGCCGATCTGGCAC
>JALYQN010000502.1 GCA_030855835.1 Actinomycetota bacterium
ACATCGAGGAGGTTGGCCACACCACCCGGCACGGCACGTTCTTCCAGATGTGCGGCAACTTCAGCTTCGGCGACTACTTCAAGGAGCGGGCGATCGAGCTGGGCTGGGACCTGGTCACCAAGTCCCAGTCCGACGGTGGGTACGGCTTCGACGAGTCCCAGCTGTTGGCCAGCGTCTACCACGACGACGACGAAGCCATCGCGCTGTGGAAGAAGGTTGCGGGGCTGCCCGACGACCGCATCGTCCGGCTCGGCATGAGGGACAACTACTGGTCGATGGGCGTGCCTGGCCCGTGTGGGCCGTGCTCGGAGATCCTCATCGACCGGGGGCCGGAGTTCGGCCCGGAGGGTGACATCGAGAAGGCCGGCGACCGTTACCTGGAGTTCTGGAATCTTGTGTTCATGCAGAACATCCGTGGCGCCGGCGGCGCCAAGGAGGGTTACGAGATCCTGGGCGACCTGCCGGCGAAGAACATCGACACCGGGATGGGCCTGGAGCGGGTCGCCTTCTTGTTGCAGGGCGTCGGCAACATCTACGAGATCGACGAGATCGCCCCGGTCATCGAGCGGGCCAGCGAGCTGTCGGGGCGCCGCTATGGCGCCGATGCCGGCGACGACGTCCGCTTCCGGATCGTGGCCGACCACGTGCGCAGCGCGATGATGCTGATCGCCGACGGCGTAACTCCGGGAAACGAGGGCCGGGGCTACGTGCTGCGCCGGCTGATCCGCCGCGCGGTGCGTTCCATGCGGCTGCTCGGCGTCGATGACCCGACACTGCCGGAGCTGCTCCCGGTCTCCCAGGCCAAGATGGTGCTCTCATACGCCGAGCTCGGCACCGACTGGACCCGGATCAGCCAGTCCGCGTACGCCGAGGAGGAGGCGTTTCGCGCCACGTTGCGAGCCGGCACCCAGATCTTCGACCTGGCCATCCGGGAGGTCCGGCAGCGGGGTGCCCACGAGCTGCCCGGCGACCAGGCATTCCAGCTGCACGACACGTACGGCTTCCCGATCGACCTGACCCTGGAGATGTCGGCGGAGCAGGGACTGTCGGTCGACGAGGTGGGCTTTCGGCGGCTGATGGGTGAGCAGCGCGAGCGCGCCAAGGCCGACTCCCGCTCGCGCAAGGCCGGGCATGTGGACTCGTCCGCGTACGGTGCGGTCGTCGACGCCCTCGGCCACCCGGTGCGGTTCACCGGGTACGACGAGGTCGTGTCCGAGGCGCGAGTCGCCGGGCTGATCGGCGCCGACGGGGTCCGGGACTCCGCCCGTGAGGGCGACGAGGTGGACGTCGTGCTCGACCGCACCCCCTTCTATGCCGAGGGCGGGGGCCAGCTGGCCGATCGCGGCGTCATCGAGCTGGCGGACGGTGCCCGCATCGAGGTGCTCGACGTCCAGTCGCCGCTGACCGGTGTGATCGCCCACCGGGGCCGGGTTCTGGCCGGTGAGGTGGTGACCGGCGCCACCGGGCAGGCACTGGTCGACCTCGAGCGGCGGCGGTCGATCTCGCGGGCGCACACCGCCACACACATGGTGCACAAGGCGTTCCGGGAGGCGCTGGGTGACAGCGCCACTCAGGCCGGCAGCGAGAACGCGCCCGGCCGGTTCCGCTTCGACTTCTCCGCCACCGGCGCCGTCCCCCCGTCGGTGCTCGCCGATGTCGAGGACCGGGTGAACGCGCTGGTGCTCGACGACCTGTCCGTTCGCGCCGACCTCATGAGCCAGGACCAGGCCCGGGCCACCGGCGCGATGGCGCTGTTCGGGGAGAAGTACGGCGATCAGGTGCGGGTGGTCTCGGTCGGGGACTGGGCGCGCGAGCTCTGTGGCGGCACCCACGCCGGGCGCTCCGGGCAGCTCGGCGTGATCAAGCTGCTCGGCGAGAGCTCCATCGGGTCCGGGGTACGCCGGGTGGAGGCGCTCGTCGGGACGGACGCGTACCGGTTCCTGGCCCGTGAGCACGTGCTGGTGGCCCAGCTCACCGAGGCCCTGAAGGTGCCTCGCGACGAGCTGCCGGGACGGGTCCACGACCTGGTCGAGCGGCTACGCGCCGCGGAGAAGCAGATCGAGGCCGTCCGGGTCCAGCAGCTGCTGTCGTCAGCCGGCGATCTCGCCGCCGGTGCCCGCGACGTGTCCGGGGTGGCGTACGTCGGCGCCGACACCTCCGACGCAGTGAACCCCGCCCAGGTGCGCACCCTTGCCCTCGCGGTGCTGGGCCGGATCAAGCCGGATCGGCCGGGAGTGGTCGCGGCGGTCGGCGCCAGCAGCGGCAAGCCCGCCGTTGTGGTCGCCGTCAACGACGCCGCCCGCGGCCGCGGCATGTCCGCGAACGCTTTGGTCAAGGTGGCGGCAGCGGCCCTGGGCGGCAGCGGCGGCGGCCGGGACGACGTTGCCCAGGGTGGCGGGGTGGCGGCCGACGGCACCGCTGCCGAGCTGACCGCGAGGGTCACCGG
>JALYQN010000508.1 GCA_030855835.1 Actinomycetota bacterium
GAGTACTACAACATCGCCAACGTCGAGTACGCGATGCGGGTGACGTACTCCGGTGAGTTCCTGCACGCGGCGCCATGGTCGGTCGGCTCGCAGGGCTCAGCGAACGTCAGCCACGGGTGCGTCGGCATGAGCACCGAGAACGCGGCGTGGCTGTTCGGCATCTCGCACCGCGGTGACGTGGTGCAGGTCAACGGCAGCCAGCGTCCGATCGAGTACGGCAACGGGTGGACCGACTGGGACATGAGCTGGGCCGAGTACAAGGCTGGCTCCGCTCTCACCTGACCGCCCCGACCGACGCGACCGCCGATCAACGAGTGACGTATTCGGCGGGCCGGGTTGTGACTGACCGCGCGTAGGTCAGTGGCGGCGGGGGACGCCGAGTTCGTTGGTGCCCTGGTAGTCCCGCTCGGTGTCCAGCTCGGCGAGGTCCTCGTCGTGCTCGGCGGCGTGGTGGTGCGCCTCGTCCAGCTCCCCGGCCGTCGGCTTTGCGTGGTCGTCCCCGAGCCAGAACTGGGCCAGCCGCGCCCGCGCCCGCTCCAACCCCGCCTGGGGCGCCTTGACGGAGTTGCCGTCGGTGGCCGGTGGCAGCGCCGCCACCGTCGGCCGTTCGTGCGCGGTCAGCCGCCACGCCTCCTCCGGCGTCACCGGAACGTGCCGTTCGCTGTAGCCGCCATCGGGCGAGCGCACGATGACGCCCGACTCGTACCCGTGCAGCACCGTCTCCGAGTCCTTGCGCTGCAGGCCGATGCAGATCCGCTTGGTGAGCACGAATACCAGCACCGGGCCGACGAAGATCAGCACCCGCAGCGAGCGCGTGATCCAGTAGAAGTCCAGGCCGAAGCTGGTCGCGATGATGTCGTTACCACCCGAGATCCACAGCAGCCCGTAGGCGGTGATTCCGGCGGCGCCGAACGCGGTACGGGTCGGGGCGTTGCGCGGGCGCTCCAGCAAGTGGTGCTCGCGCTTGTCACCGGTCACCCACTGCTCGACGAACGGGTATGCGCCCAGCACCCCGAACAGCAGACCCATCAGCAAGATCCCGGGGATGAACACGTTCATCGAGAACGTCCAGGACAAGATCGTGAACTCCCACGGCGGCATCATCCGCAGCGCACCATCGAGCCATCCCATGTACCAGTCAGGCTGCGAGCCGGCGGTCACCTCGGCCGGGTTGTACGGACCGAAGTTCCAGATCGGGTTGATCTGGAACACCGCTCCCATCAGCGCTGTGACGCCGAACACGACGAAGAAGAATCCGCCCGCTTTGGCCATGTACACCGGCAGCAGCGGGTAGCCGACCACGTTGTTGTTCGTCCGCCCGGGCCCCGGCCACTGGGTGTGCTTGTTGTAGACCAGCAACACCATGTGCAGCGTGATCAGCGCCAGCAGGATGCCGGGGATCAGCAGCACGTGCACGATGTAGAGCCGGGGGATGAAGTCCCCGCCGGGGAACTCCCCCCCGAACACGAAGAACGAGATGTACGTTCCGACAACCGGGATGGAGCGCATCAGCCCCTCGGCGATCCGCAGCCCGGTACCGGACAGCAGGTCGTCGGGCAGCGAGTAGCCGGCGAAGCCTTCGATGATGCCGAGCTGCAGCAACCCCAGGCCGACCAGCCAGTTGGTCTCGCGCGGCTTGCGGTAGGCACCGGTGAAGAACACCCGCAGCATGTGCACGAGCATCGCCGCCAGGAACAGCGCCGCCGCCCAGTGGTGGATCTGGCGCATCAGCAGCCCGCCGCGCACGTCGAACGAAAGCTCGAGCGAGGTGGCGTACGCCCTCGACATCTCCAGCCCGCGCAGCGGTCCGTACGATCCGGCGTATTCGACCTCGGTCATGCTCGGGTCGTACCAGAAGCTCAGGAACACCCCGGACAGCAGCAGGATCACGAAGCTGTAGAGCGCAATCTCGCCCAGCATGAACGACCAGTGGTCGGGGAAGACCTTGCGCATCTGCTTCTTCGCCAGCCCTGCCAGCCCGACCCGGTCGTCGAGCCACTGGGTGGGCCCGGCGAGGGGACCGTACGACGGCTTCTTGCCCGTCGTGGTACCAGCTCCAGCTCCGAGGGCGGTCGAACCGGTGGTGCCGCTTGTGCTGTCCGTGTGGGTCGTCATCGTCCCCCCATCTTAGTCTTGGTACATCTCGGGGAAGCTGGGGCCTATCGGCACCGTGAAGTCACCCATCGCGATGAGGTAGCCCTCCTCGTCGAGCCCAATCTCCAGCTGCGGGACGGCTCGCTTGGCTGGGCCGAAGACCACCTGCCCGCCGTCGGACAGGTCGAAGGTCGACTGGTGGCAGGGGCAGAGCAGGTTGCGGGTCTGCTGCTCCCACAGCGAGATCGGGCAGCCGAGGTGCGGGCAGATCTTGCTGAAGCAGAGCACCCCGTCGACACCCTTGGCCGCGCTCTCGGGGTTGACCAGGTCCTCGGGCAGCATCCGTACCAGCACCACAGCCGCCTTGGCCTTGGCGTTGAGCAGCTCGGTGCCCTCGTACCTCGGCTCCCCCGCCTCGTCCGTCTCGTAGAACACCGCCGGCTGGGCGTTCACCAGCTGGCCGACCTCGATGTCCTCCAGCCGCAGCGGTTCGCCCGAGACGTCGACCACCACCCGGACCCCGTTGGCCCAGACGGTCTGCCTCGGCGCGTTGCCGGGCAGCGGCCCCAGGTCGGCTAGCAGTACAACGGCCGGCAGACCCAGCACCCCCAGCGACGTCAGCAGGCTGTTGCGGATCAAAGTCCGGCGCCCGAAGCCCGACTCCGCGGCGCCCTGCTCGAACGAGGCCAGGGCCTCGGCCTTGTCCTGCTCGCTGGAGCCCGACCCGTGCCGCATCTCCACGATCTCGTGGTCGTCCATGAGGGTCTTGGCCCACTGGATCGCGCCGATCCCGATGAACAGCAGGGCCAACCCGAGGGTGGTGCCGAGCGCCAGGTTGGACGCGTTCGTGCCGGCGAACGTGTCGTCACGCCCGATGGCGAAGTAGGCCACGCAGAACGCGAGCGTGAGCAGGGCAGACAGCCCGAACAGGGTCGCGATCTGCCGCTCGGCCCGCTTCTCGGCGGCGCTGTCGACATCGGTGGGGCGGTACTCGTGCTCGCCCAGGCCCGGGTCAGGCACCGGGTCACCGGTGCGGGGCTCGACCTCGCGCCCGTGCCGATCCCCGTGCTCGGCCGAGCTGTCGTGCGGGGGGCGGCCGGCGACGGTCACTGCTTCCTCACCCTCATCGCGGCCTTGGTGATCCACAGCGCCGCCAGCACCAGCCCGCCGATGCCGACCAACCAGCCGACCAACCCCTCCGCGACCGGGCCGACGCCGCCGAGGCTGAGTCCTCCGTTGGCGGGCGCACTTTGGATCTCTTCCACGTACGCCACGATGTTGCGCTTGTCCTCGGGAGTGATGACGTCATCGCTGAACACCGGCATGCTCTGGGGCCCGGTGAGCATCGCCTCGGCGAAATACTTGCCGTCCACGCCCTCCAGCGACGGCGCGTACCGGCCGCCGCCAAGCGCGCCACCGATGCCGACCGAGTTGTGGCAGGCGGTGCAGTTGGTGCGGAAGAACTCGCCACCCTCGACGATCTCCTCCTCGCTGAGCCCGCTGGTGTCGTAGTACTCCGGGCCGGGGATGGCGGGCCCAGGGGCCAGCGAGGCGACGTACGCCGCCAGGGCCTCGATCTCGTCGGCGTCGTAGATGACGGGCTTGTCCGGCGCCTGCGGGGAGTTCTGGGCCAGTGGCATCCGGCCGGTGCCGACCTGGAAGTCCACCGCGGCCGCGCCGACCCCGATCAGCGACGGCCCGAACTGCCCGCCCCTGGTCTGCAGCAGGCCCTGCGCGTTGCTGCCGTGGCACGAGGCGCAGCCGACCAGGAACAGCTCGCGACCGGCCTCGACCAGCGCCTCGTCGTCGGCGAGGCTCTCGGCCTGCGCGCTGCGCGGCGCGAATGCCGCGTACACCCCGCCGACCAGCAGAAGGCCGATCAGCAGCACCAGCACGCCCGCCAGCGGGTGTCGCCGGTGGGTCGACAGTGATCGCACGCGCGGGTCTCCTACTTGATCAGGTAGATGGTGGCGAACAGGGCGATCCAGACGATGTCCACGAAGTGCCAGTAGTACGAGACGACAATCGCGCTGACCGCCTGCTCGTGGGTGAATCGCCGTGCCACGAAGGTCCGCCCGATGACCAGCAGGAACGCGATCAGGCCACCGGTCACGTGGAGGCCGTGGAAGCCGGTAGTGAGATAGAACACAGAGCCGTACGACGAGGAGGCGATGGTCACGTTCTCCCGCACCAGGCTCGCGTACTCGAGGGCCTGGCCGGCGATGAACACGGCACCCATCAGGTAGGTGAGGGCGAACCACTCCCGCATGCCCCAGCCCGACCACCGCAGGATCCCGCCGCTGCGACCGACCCGCCCGCGCTCGGCGGCGAAGACGCCGAGCTGGCAGGTGACCGAGCTGAGCACCAGGATCGTGGTGTTGACGGTCGCGAACGGGATGTTGAGCAGGGCGGTCTCGGTAGCCCACAGGTCGGGGGCGACGTTGCGGATGGTGAAGTAGGCGGCGAACAGCGCCGCGAAGAACATCAGCTCGCTGGACAGCCAGACGATGGTGCCGACGCTGACCAGACTCGGCCGGTTGACCTGGCCGTGCAGGCGCGAGGTCGGGACGGCGGTCGTTGTGGCCACGCTCTCATTATGAGGCGCGCTTCGGTGGCGGGCACCCCGGCCCCCGGGCGCGCCGCCACGGCTTCGGGCTCTGCCGCACGCACCTACCCTGGGCTGGTGCTCGACCTGGCTCACGGCGACCCGTACGAGGTTCCGCCGATCGACCTGGTGGCCTTGCTGACGCAGTGGCGACTGGAGCCGGTGGCGCTGTTGCTGCTCGCCACGGCGGTGGTCGCGTACGCCCTGCCGGCTCGGGCGCTGCGCCGTCGGGGCGACCACTGGTCGTACTGGCGCTCGGCGTCCTACCTCGGTGGTGGCTGCGGGTCGATCGCGGTCGCGACGCTGTCACCGCTGGCGGCGTACGACACCACCCTGCTCAGCGTGCACATGGCCCAGCACATGGTGCTGACGATGGTGGCGCCGGTGTTCTTGGCGTTGGGCGCACCGGTGACGCTGTGGCTGCGCACCCTGCCGCCGCGCCCCCGGGACCGGCTGCTGGCGGTGCTGCACAGCCGGGTGGCCCGGGTGGTCTCGTTCCCGCCGGTGGCGTTCGCGATCTTCGTGTTGAGCCCATGGGCGCTGTACTTCTCCGGCTGGTACGAGGCGACCCTGCAGCCGGACGCACAGGGCCAGGTGCTGCACGAGCTGACCCACCTGCACTTCGTGCTCGCCGGGTCGATCTTCTGCTGGCCGCTGATCGGGCTCGACCCGGTGCCGGGGCGGGTATCGCACGGTTTCCGGGTGCTGACCATCTTTGCCAGCCTGCCGTTCCACGCGTTCCTCGGGGTGTCGATCATGGGGGCCAGCACGCTGATCGCCGGTGACTACTACCTGGGGCTGGAGCGGTCCTGGCCGCCGAGTGTGCCTGCCGACCAAGAGCTTGCGGGGGCGCTCCTGTGGGCCTCGGGCGACCTGGTGGGGTTGTTGCTGTTCGCCGCCCTTTTCGTGCAGTGGGTACGCGCGTCGCAGCGGGAGGCGGTGCGCGAGGACCGTCGCCTCGACCGGCTGGAGGAGGGCGAGCGACGGCGCGCCGTCGCAGGTGGGCCCGGGAGCGGGTCGGGGGGCTCAGGCACCCGCCTGCCGAGCACCCCCCGGCAATTGCGGGAAGCTGGCTGGCTGCGCCCGCCGGGATCCAGCCAACTTTCCGCAATTCGCGGTACGGGGACGCCGGCGGGGGTCCGCTAGCATCGCGGCCGTGAGTGACCCCGCCGCCACCGCCGCCGCCGGGCCGGCAGAGCGGGTTCGGACCCTGGTCTACAGCGACGACGTGGACACCCGGGCCGCGGTGATGATGGCCCTCGGCCCGCGTCCGCACCCCGACCTGCCGGCGCTCGACTACGTGCAGTGCGCGACCGAGGCAGCCGTGATCCGCGTGCTGGACACCGGTGGGGTCGACCTGGTGATCCTCGACGGCGAGGCCGTCCCGGCCGGCGGCCTCGGCATCGCCCGTCAGCTCAAGGACGAGATCTACCGCTGCCCGCCGGTGCTGGTGGTCACCGGTCGCCCGCAGGACGCCTGGCTCGCCACGTGGTCGCGAGCCGACGCCGCCGTGCCGCACCCAATCGACCCGCTGCACTTCGCGGAGGTCGTTATCGCCATGATCCGGGCCCGGATGGCCGAGCAGGGCGGCACCCCCGCCACCACGGCATGACGCCCGCGCGTACCCGATGACCGGCGGCCACACCTGGCCGGAGGTGCTGTCCGCCCTGGTGGCGCGCCGCGATCTCGATATCGAGCAGACCGCGTGGGCGATGGGCGAGGTGCTCGCAGGCAACGCGACCGGCGCGCAGATCGCCGGATTCGCGGTGGCGCTGCGGGCCAAGGGCGAGACCGTCGACGAGGTCGAGGGTCTGGTTCGCACCATGTACGAGCACGCGGCGCCACTGGACGTCCCCGGCCGGTGCGTCGACATCGTCGGCACCGGCGGCGACCGGGCCCGTACCGTCAACATCTCGACCATGGCGGCGGTGGTCATCGCCGGCGCCGGGGCCCGGGTGGTCAAGCACGGCAATCGGGCAGCCTCGTCGTCGTCCGGGTCGGCCG
>JALYQN010000392.1 GCA_030855835.1 Actinomycetota bacterium
GTGATGGACATGGGTGTCATCGACCTCGGTGGCGGCCCGGGGATGGCTGCTCATGACACGCGTGGCGGCCAGGACGTGTCGACACTGACCGGTCCGCAGCGGGGCACGCCCGATGTCGAGGTCACCCTGGTCGCGCGTGCGGACGCCATAGACCTCGGCGAGGGCAGTGCGGTTGACGGGTACACCCTCAACGGCACGTCACCCGGGCCGGAACTCCGGCTCAGGCAGGGCGACCTGGTCGAGGTCACGCTGGTCAACGAATCGGTCCCCGACGGTGTCACCCTGCACTGGCACGGCGTGGACGTCCCGAACGCCGAGGACGGTGTTGCCGGCGTAACGCAGAACGCGGTCATGGTCGGTGAGCGGCACGACTACCGCTGGGTGGCCGAAGACGCCGGGACCTACTGGTACCACTCGCACCAGGTATCGCACGAGCAGGTGCGGCGAGGACTGTTCGGCACGGTGGTGGTGCAGCCGCGGTCGGCGGCGGGCGGCGAGCTCGACATGGTTGCGGCCATCCACACCTACGACGGCCGGCGTACGGTCAACGGGCAGGTCGGTGAGAGCTGGCGGGAGGCAGCGCCAGGCAGCCCAGTCCGGGTGCGGGTGGTGAACACCGACAACGCGCCGCTGCATACCTGGGTGGCGGGTACGCCGTACCGGGTCGTGGCGGTCGACGGCTACGACCTCAATCAACCCACCGAGGTCGAGGACACCGCGGTGCTGCTGACGGCTGGCGGCCGGGTCGACCTCGAGTTCACCGTGCCGTCCGACGGCACAGCGGTACGGGTCGGTACGGGCGTGGCCGACACCTCACTTGTCGTCGGCCCGCAGGGTGCCACCCCAGCGAGCCCGGCTGAGCCCGAGGCCGAGCTCGACCTGCTCGACTACGGCTCCCCGGCTCCACTCGGCTTCACACTCGACGACGTGGACCGCCGCTTCGAGTACCGGATCGGCCGGTCGCCGGGATTCCTTGATGGCATGCCCGGTCTGTGGTGGACGGTCAACGGCGAGATGTTCCCCGACGTTCCCATGTACGTCGTCGGCGAGGGCGACCTGGTGGTGATGACGATCCGCAACGACAGCGGCGACGTGCACCCGATGCACCTGCACGGTCACCACGCGGTCGTGGTGAGCCGGGACGGCGAGCCTGCCACCGGCAGCCCGCTGTGGGTCGACTCGCTCAACGTCGCAGCCGGCGAGACCTACGAGATCGCGTTCGTCGCCGACAACCCCGGCATCTGGATGGACCACTGTCACAACCTCCCGCACGCGACCGAGGGGCTGCTTGCGCACCTCATGTACGAGGGGGTCACCACCCCGTACGAGGTTGGCGGCGAGGTCGACAACAGCCCGGAGTGACAGTGGCGCAGGACTACCCCCACCGCCGGAACTGTGGTCTGCTGCTGCCGAGGTGAGCCATGATGACGCTCCGCCCGATGCTCGCGACGTCGATCGTCTTCTCACTGGCCGGGACGCTCGCGCCCGGCGCCGCGGTCGCCGCGGACCGATCCCCCAACGGGTGGCCTGACCAGGACCCGCTCGGCCCCCGTCCCACCGTCCAGGTCGGTGACGCCCGACTGCCCGCCGCCAACCCATACGTGGGTCTGCTGCCCGACGCCAGCCAGGTCCACTGGCGCTACTGGCAGCGCTACGCGACCCGCGGCAGCGCCCGGGTGGCCGCTGAGAGCCCCCGTGCCCTGCCGGAGCCGTTGGATTACGACGAGCAGGAGCCCGCGTCGCAGCTGGGGGACAACGACTCATCCCGCACCGCTGAGGCGATCGGAGGGTTCGGCACCGGTGCCGGCGAGGAAGCCGGGGTCTCCGTGCGCGGAAACCTGGCCACCGGGTCTGTCCGAATCACCAGGATCAAACGTACCCGCGAGGACGACGGGGCGATCCCCCTTGCGCGTACGACCCGTATCGGCCTCGGCCGGGACGGCATCCGCACCAGCGGCAGAATCGGTGACGGGCCGCACGGCGAGCAGGGCAGCGGGTCCGGCGACTTCGACTACTACCGGGTCAAGCTGGGCAGCGACGAGCAGGTGGTCGCGACCGCGGAGGCACGCGCGGGCAGCGACCTGGAGCCGCTGATCGCGATCTGGAGCAAGAGGGGCAGGCTGCAGGACTACCAATTCCCGCGCGGCAACTCGGTACAGTTGACGACGCCACTGACGGCAGGCACGTACTACGTGATGATGGGCGGCTGCTGTACCTACCCCCGCAGCAGGTTCAAATCCGGCAGCGGTGACGGGGCTGGGAGCGAGGGCCGATACCGCTTCTCGGTGCAGGCCAGCCGGCCGGACAGCGACTTCTTCGCCGTCAGCCTGGAGGCCGGCGACGTGCTCGGCGGCACCGTGGACGGCGCCACCTCGCTGAGTGTGTATGACCCTGACCGGCAGGAGGTGTTCGGTTCGCGTTTCGACGCCAGTTTTGTGTACCCGGACTCCACCCCAATGCCAGGCGGGGGCAGGGCGGTCGTCGACCACGTGGCGTCGACGACGGGCCGCCACACGGTGGAGGTCGTCTATGGCATCGGTGGCTATAGGGCCGACCTCGAGGTGTACCGGGCGGGCCTCGACCACGAGCCGGCGGGCACCGAGCAGACCTTGTTCCTCGACTTCGACGGCGAGCGGCTCAACACCGGTGTCTTCGGCGGCAGTGGGGTGACCCGGCTGAGCCCATTGCGGGCATTCCTCGACCGGTGGGGAATTGCCGCGGCCCGCGAGGACGCGGTGATCGACGCCGTGATCGCCAACGTGCGCGAGAACGTGCGCCGCGACCTGGCCAGGCGAGGCCTCAACGGCAGCTTCGATGTGGAGATCCTCAACAGCCGTGACGATGCGGACCCGTGGGGCGAGGACAACGTGAGCCGGGTGATCGTCGGCGGCAGCATCCGCGAGTCCGGCGTCTTCACCATCGGGATCGCAGAGTCCATCGACCCAGGCAACTTCGACCAGGAGGAGTCGGCGCTGCTGTTGCTCGACTTGCTGTCCGCGCGGGAGCGGCAGCCTTACTCGATCAACCACTTCCTGAGTCCGCGCAGCGACCGGGTCGCGTTCGTCGGGCAGGTGCTGGGCAACGTGGTGGCGCACGAGGCGGGGCACTACCTGGGCAACTGGCACGTCGACCAGTTCGACGCCAGCCCGAACCTGATGGACCAAGGCGGGAACTTCCGGGCCCTCTTCGGACCGGGACCGGACGGGGTCGGTGGGACGGCCGACGACCGCGACGTCGACTTCGGGCCGAACCGCCTCAACCCGTTCGAGGGCTTCGAGGGGCTGGAGAACACCCTGCAGCGCGCCGCTTTCGGACTGACAGCGGGCGGTTGACCGGGGCAACGCTCCCCGTCCACCGGTTCGGAACTCGAGCCAAATGCTGGTGGGGCCACGGCAAGAACGGTCTTTGGGGAGGTCGACGTAGTCGCCGACGGAGCCCCGCCGCGGGTCGAGAGTGTGGTCGGCCCGGGGCTAGCAGATATTGGTGGCGGCTCGGTCTACGCTGCCGCCGTTGCCGCGGGGCCGTGGATCACGATCTCAGCTGCTCAGCCGTGACGGACGTGCGGTAAAGGTGGACCGCCGGCTGGGGTGCCGAGGTGGAGATGCTGCGCTGAGGCGGGGCGATGGACGAGTTTGAGGCGTACGGCACCTCGCACCAGCTGGTGGTCGCGCTGCTGCTCGCCGGCGTGGTCGCCCTCGTACCGCTGGGGCGGGCTGTGCGTGGCTCGGACGCCGAGGCCGGGTGGGGCAAGGCCCTCGCGGTGGCGGTGCTGGCGTTCACGGTGCCGCTGCATGTGCTCGCCATCGCCCGTGTCGACGGTGACCCGGTGCAGGCGCTGCCGTTGCAGCTGTGCGACCTGGCCTCGCTGGCCGCTCCGTACGCGTTGTGGACCCATCGGCGGTGGGCGATCGGTCTCACCTACTACTGGGGGCTCACCCTCACCACCCAGGCGGTGGTCACCCCGGACCTGTCGAGGGACTTCCCTGACCCGGTGTTCATCGCCTTCTGGGGCATGCATCTGCTGGTGGTCTGGGCCGCGTGCTATCTCACGTGGGGTCTGGGGCTGGCGCCGGGGTGGCGGGACTACGCGACCACAGTGCTCGTCACCGGCGTCTGGGCGGCGTGCGTGTACGCCTTCAACGAGTCGGCTGGCACCAACTACGGCTACCTGAATGCCAAGCCGCAGGCGGCATCCATCCTCGACCTGCTCGGCAGCTGGCCGTGGTACGTGCTGGCGGAAGTGGTGATCGTGCTGGTGGTCTGGGCGCTGCTGACGTGGCCGTGGGTGGTTGCGGCTCGCGCTCGGCTCAGTCCCAGCCGACCGCCTGCTCCGCCCGGTGCTCGTCGCTGACCCTC
The DNA here is from genome assembly GCA_030855835.1 of Actinomycetota bacterium. Lineage (GTDB taxonomy): Bacteria > Actinomycetota > Actinomycetes > Propionibacteriales > Nocardioidaceae > JACCVL01. The sequence continues at coordinate 4,357 of JALYQN010000392.1, forward strand.
GGACAGGTCAGGCAGGCGTCGATCCCCGGGATGCGGTACAGGAAGCAGCAGCCGTGCCGCCGCCGGGTCCAGTGTCGGCGGCCGCGCACGTCGGTCACCTCGTGCAGGGTCGAGCCGCCAGGTCCGG
>JALYQN010000395.1 GCA_030855835.1 Actinomycetota bacterium
ACCAAGGAGTGCACACAGTTGCCAACGAACTCCCAGTCGGCGGGCTCACTCGCCTGCCAGCCGGTGATGAGGACGTTGGATGCGGCTTCCGCGCCCCAGATCTCGCTGTTGGTCCAGGTCCAGCCCACGCCGCCGGTGATCTTCACCATGTGTGGCGGCGAGTCTGCCAGCCTCTTGTCCCAGGTGACGTCGAGCCCGTCAAAGGTCCAGTACGACGGCTGGCGCAGCCACACCAGGCCCCGCACCAAGGCGCGTTCACCTGGATAGGCCTGCACCACGATTTCCTCGTCGGCCACGCCCTGGTTAAGGACCATCCGGCGCAGGTCCTCGCGGTAGGTGCCGTCGCGAACGTACAGCAGCTGTCCCGGGTTCAGCTTTGGCAGCGCGTACCGCAGCGTGCGCCACGGGTCGCGCTTGGTGCCCTTGGTGTCGATGGCATCGCTGCCGTCCGGGCTCACGTACTTGACGTCGGGCCCGGAGCGCAGCGCCTGCTGGGTCTCCTCGGGGCGGCTCACGGGGCCGCCACCGGTGTCGCCGTTCCAGCAGCCACCGACAGCCAGCAGCACGACCGACACCAAGGCGGCGGTCAAGGAGCGCGGTCCGCGCGCGCCGCGCCGACTCAACAGGTCACCCGGACATGCCGGGGCAGGAAGCCCCGCACCGGCTCGCGCGGGCAGCGCGCATCAGCCGGGGCAACGGTCGGCGCAGCTGCCGACGTGTACATGTATGGCGTCGACATCGACGCAGACCTCCTCATTGGTCAGACACCCAGGGTAACTGCCGCCGCACTGCTCCGAAGCGGCTTCGCCTATCTCGGCCTTGCACGATCGGGCGTCCACGGAGTACGCACGAGACTCAGGGTGTCCGGCCCGGCGCAACGACGCGTCGGAACACCTCCATCGCCACGGCGGGCGCCGGGCGACGCGCATCGATGGTCTGGATCCGATCCAGCTTCGGCAACCACCACTCGTACGCGTCGAGCTGGCGGCGTACCGCGTGCTCGCCGATCATGTCCGCCGGCTTCCGCTCCAGGGCGACATCGACTGGCACGTCGAGGTAGAAGACGCGGTCAGCTGCGGGAAGCAGGCGACGGATCAGGCTGCGTTGCACGGTCAAGTTGACGCCGCCGTAGACAAAGTCCAGCGTGGTGAGCGCGTCGAGGACGTGGCGATCCCACAGCACGACGCCCCGGCTGCTGACGTGCTGGCGACGCACACCCAGCACGAACGTGATCGTCACCAACATCGACCACACCCACCCGATCGCGCCTCGGCGTGAGCGCAGTTCGGCGCCTTGCTCCGCTGCCATCAGACCGATGCCGGGCCGTGGATCGACGCCTAGAGCGCGCTTGACCCGAGCGGCGATCGCGGCGACGACCCCGAGTCCCATGCCTGGCCGCAGCCACACGTGGCTCACCGGCACCCCTGATCTGGCCAGACTGTTCGCCAGTGAGTCAGTGAGTCCGGTCTTTCCGGCCCCATCCACTCCGCTCACCGCGACCAGGAACCGCCGCGGTGTACGGGCGAAGTCAGGCAGCGCGACCGGGGCGGGCAGGCGCCGCCCGCTCGTCCACCGGACCAGGTCGCGACTTCCCAGGTTGCTCTCGATGTCGGCCGCCGCCTGCAAGACCCGCGAGGAAGCCGGCAGGTTGTGGCCCACGCGTGCCAGGGCTCGCAGCTCCAGCATCTCCCTGAGCCGAACCTCGCCCCCGACGCGCACCCGCTCGAGGATCGTCTCGACGGGGTCCCGTCGCCTCGATGCACCGAACCGTGCGGAGGCGAGCACGCGGCCATCAGCGACGACGGCCCACACTGACGTGGCCGAGACGTCCTTCTCGAGCTGGCGCCAGAGCGGGTCGAGGGCGATCCAGCTGTGCTCACTGAGCACCGCAGGGTCGATGCTGGTTCCGGGCGTCAGGTGGACATCGAACACGTCTGTCCACTCCACCCCCAGCGGTGAGTGGTCGACGCCGGCGGAGGTGAGTCGGGTGCCGAACTGCTCGAGGATCAGTGCATGGGCTCGCTGCCGGTCCGTCCGCTCTTCGTCGGTCGGAACGCCGTTGCGGATCAGGTACTGGCGCGGACCGGCTGCCAGCAGGTCCTCGACGGACGTCATCGACCGAGGACCTCCCCCGCCACCGTGGCGATGCGGGTCAACCCCGGTCCAGGGTCGCGCAAGCTCTCGATGCTGTGTGCGGTGCCACGGCGCGGTCGTAGCTGGCTGACGGCTTCCAAGAAGCCCAGCTCGTGCTCGCGTACTCCTTGCGTCAGATTGCGCAGGTCGCCCTCGAGCCAGCGATAACGCACGCCCGTACGGGCCCGCACCATGGGCCCGATTCGACCGCGGGCCGCATCCGCCGCGACGGCCGGCAGGTTGACACCTGCAGCAACAGGTAGCGGCATGGACCCAAAGACGCGGGGGTTGACGTCCAGGACATAGGACCCGACCAGCTGCACCTGAAAGACACCGCAGTGGCCCCGGAGCAGGGATATGACCGCTTCCTCGAGGCCGTAGTCTGGCTCCACCGTCGACGCCAGACATCCGACCCCGGTCCGGCGCGGCCAGGTCCGGTGGTACCGCTGGTGTGAGACCGCCAGCAGCCTGTCGTCCCAGAGCACGCCGGACACGGCACGGAACTCACCGTCGACGAACGGCTGCACGATGATCGGTCCGGTCGTGTCGTCGAGTCCGCTCAGCTCGTCGACCGAACTCAGCAACCGGGCCTGGAGCACCCCGGGACCGGTCTTGAGCAGCGACTTGATCACGCTGGGCCGGCTCCCGGTCCCGACTGCGGCAGAGCCCGCCTCTCGCAGCTTGCCCAGCGAAGCGAACACCTGGCCTGGCACGGCACTCAGTTCCGTCGCCGCCGTTCGATCTGCCAGCACCGCCTTGTTGAGCAGCGGCGCCCCCGGCGCATCCAGAGCTATCAGGGCGGCATCGCTGGCCAGCAGTGCGCAGAGGTAGTCCCCCTGCTCGACCTCGTGGCGCAGGGCCTCGGCGTAGCTTGGACTGCCAGCCCTCGGCAGCTCGACACGTCGCAGGCAGTAGCGGGACGCAGCCGCGACGGAACGGGCGCCGCACGTGGTCACGGCGGGCCGAAAACCTCCCGCAGCCAGCGCGCGGACAGCAGCAACCGCGGACCGGTTCTGGCCACTGACGTCGTCGGTGACGAGGACCCAGGGCCCGGATCTAGTCGGTCGACGGCGCAGCAGCATGTGCGCTCTCCACTCGTGTGACTTCGTCGACCGCCTCCGGGTCTCGGCACCGCGGTGGCTCGACGATAACGGGCTTCACGTCAGCCGGTACGGGCAATCGTGAATCATCAACGGGGAACTGCCTCGCGAGCAGCCGCATCCACCACGGACGCCAGCTTGGCCACGTCGCAGGGGTACGGATGAAGCACCGTGGACGCTGGTACTCGATCCAGGCGCTTAGTCAGCAGGTCGCGCTCAGCCATCTCTATTCCGTCGACAGACGGGTTGCGCTGCTCCGGGAACGCAAAGCAGAACTGGTGATAGTGATCGAGGAACTGGGCTCGTTCGGTGGTGAGCGAGGCCGTCATCCGGGCGGACAGCTCTCCAGGCTCGGCGGGCCGCACGTCGTATGCCGGGCTGTCTTGGCTGAGCACGAGGAGAGCGGCGTCGAGTCGCCCGTGCAGGTGCACGTTCTCCGCGCCGAACAGGTCGGCGGGGGGGATCTGGAGGTACGCCTGCCGCTGCACCACCGGCAGGCCGCGGCGGGCGAATGCTGCTCCCGGCACGCCAGGAGACGAGGCTCGCCGAGCCACGCCCGCGGCATGGTGCCAACCGGTCAACCTGAGACGTTCGCGGCGCGGGCGGTCCGCCAACACGTTGCGCAGCTGTCTCAGGTGCCACGACCACAGCCGGATCGGCTCGGGCAGGCCGTGCATGCCCCCGTCTTCGGTGAGGTAGACCCACTCGTCGCCGACGTAGCCAGCGCCGCGTGCCATCGACCCGAGCAGACTCTCCGTCTTGCCGCCCTTTGCCCAACCGGTGACCAGTATGCCTACGCCGTTCGCTGTCCACGCAGACGCGTGCAGCGGCAGCACGCCCTTGGAGATCGCCGTGAGGTTGATGATCGCGAGCAGGTGCGGGACCGAGGGCATCGAGCGCTCGCAGACGATGACCGGGTGGGCTCCGATGCGACCGAACGGCAGCAGCGCCCGTGCGCCTACCGCGCCAGCGCCCCGCAGGACGAAGAATCCGTCGTCGTTGAAGCCGCAGTCGTTGACACCGACGAACGTCAGCGGACTGCTGGTCGCGCTGTCCACGAACCGGACCGTGATGTCGGGTTCGCGCTGCAATGTCGCCTCGAGTGGCCCGAGCTGGCGGCGCACCATTGCGACCTGCTGGGGCTCGGCGTCGAGGAGACGGACCCCAACGATCCCGTGCAGGTCGAAGTCCTGGGTCCGGTGGCTATGGCTATCGGCGCCTAGCGCCTGCATCATCGTGGCTGCTGGCACACAGCATGTCGGACGCCGGAGTCGATCCCGTCATCCGGCGACACCTGTGCTCCCCACATCCGGACATTCTCTCACGGACGGCCCCAACGGCGCGTCGCGAGGGCCTACCCGATCGACACCCTCACCTGGTCCATGACCCCACGAAGAACGTCGTCACCGGCCACCTTCGAGCCAAGAACGACCGGTTGGTCATTGGCGATCGAGCCAGCCGAAGCGCTCGTCGAGGAACGAGCACCATCGACCACAGCCGTCACCGAGCTGCCGGTCTTGATGCACTCCACCCGATGCACGTTGCCGTCGACCAGGTCGGGGTTGGCCATCTTCTGCACTGCCCCACCGGTTCCCTTGAAGACACACAGCAGCTTCCCGACCGACGGGTTGCTGGTGCGTTTGATCTCCATCTTCCAGTCACCGCCGGGTGTGGTGGTCACGCCCTTACGGATGAGGTCGTAGCTGTCGTCGCTCATCGGCGCGTCGGCGACCCGCACGACCGCGGACAGGGTGATGGACGCGGCTCCCGGGTCCAGGCTGGGGTTGTCAGGCACCGAGACGAAGCCAGTCGACCCGTCGAACTCGTATGCCCTCCCGCCCGCCAGTGGAGCCTGGTCGATGTCGACCCCACCACTGATCGTGCCGTTGTTGGCGCCGCCGACTCCGGTTGCGCTGTCCACCATCGTGCTGCCGCTGGTCTCATCCATTCTCCACTCCGCCACGAGTGCGGCATAGGCCGCTGCCGGAGTGACCATGACCAAAAGTGCACCAAGAGCTACACAAAGGATTGTGCGCCGCATTACTGCTCCCTGCCTGCTCTGTGTCGCCGTCCCGGCTCGGTATCGCCGTCTCCCGGCTCGGGCCTCGGCTGCCCCACCCACGCAGACGAACCGGTCACAGTACACGGGCTGCCGGTTCGGTCCCAGTCGGCCCACATATGGCGCACTCTTTGCGGTGGCCAGTGCTGGCGGCGCCCCTCGCCGGCTAGCGGCCGGCTCTCGGCGGCTGGCTCATCGTCCCTTGGCGCCGAGGATCTGCGCAGTGGTGCGCAGCACGATCTTCGTGTCCTCCCACAGCGACCAGTTCTCGATGTAGTAGTTGTCGAAGCGGGCCCGGTCGGAGATGTCGGTGTCTCCGCGCAGTCCGTTCACCTGGGCCCACCCGGTCATCCCGGCGGGAACCCGGTGGCGGGCCATGTACCGCGGGAACTTCGCGGTGAACTCCTGCACGTAGTAAGGGCGTTCCGGACGCGGCCCGACGAGGCTCATGTCCCCTCGCAGGACGTTCCACAGCTGCGGCAGCTCGTCCAGCGAGGTCTGCCGCAGCAGCCTCCCCACCGGGCCCATCCCGGGGTCGGACCCGACGTTCCACTGCGGAGAGGCCGGCTCCACTTGGGACGCCGGCTTGAGCGAGCGGAACTTCAGCATCGTGAACGGCCGGCCGTCCAGACCCACTCGCTCCTGGCGGAAGATGACGCCGCGACCGGTCTCCACCCGAACTGCCAACGCGCAGACGGCGAGCACCGGGCTCAAGATGATCAGTCCGAACAGCGCGAGCAGCGCATCACCGGCCCGCTTGAAGCGCCAGGTGAGCGTACGGAACGTTGCCCGGCGCAGCCGGGTCAGCGGCAGCCCCCAGAGCAGCTCGGTGTCGCGGTTCATCGCATGCAGCTCGTAGAAGCGCGGGACCAGGAAGATCTCGCACGAGAGCCGGTCACACGTACGGAGCACGTCGACGATGGAGGCCTCGCGGCTGGACGAGTAGGCGACGATCACATTGCGCACGCGATATTGGCGGAGCAGCTGCGACAGCGCGCTGGTCCCGCCGAGCAGCGGGACGTGCCGGTCAGCTGCTGGCAGGAACGGCAGGTCGTCCACGTACCCGACGGGGCGCATCCCGTACTCCGGGTGCTCGAGCAGGGTCTTGGCGACCTGGTTGCCGACCCGGCCACAGCCGAGGATGAGGGTGGGCCGGGCGGCGCGGCCGACGATCCGGTTGCGCCGCATCAACGGGTAGCCGACGGCGCGGCCGACGCAGGCAACGGCAACGAACACGATCGAGGCAGTGACCGGTCCCTCTTGAACCGGCAGGTCCAGGACCGTCCGCATCGCGGTGACCATGGCGCCGGCGACGAGGGCACGGGCGAACAGCCCGCCGACCTCGTCCAGCGTGGACGGACCGAGGCGGGCCCGGTAGTGGCCGCCGACTGCGTTGAAGCACAAGATCAGTGCGGCCAGCAGCAGCATCGACCCGACTCCGCCGGGTCGAGCGATCGCCCAGGCCGCCAACAGCGCCAGGCAGTCGATCGCAATCACGACCGGGACGGTGTCGTCACCGGGGCGGAGTCGGCTCCAAGCCCCCGTTTTGGGCTGCACCGGAGGTGGCCCGGTGTCCTGCCCTGCCTCTTGCTCGTCTACTCGACCGACTAGCACGTGCACTCCCTGCTCACCGCTGATTACTGTCTAGCCCGCATCCGCTGCCCCGACGGCAACCGCTGATATCTCAACACGGCCGTGCCCTCACGACACCGTAAACGGGCGACTTCCACTAACCTCACCCACCGTGATTGGTGATTGACGCAGCGTCTCACCCGCACGTCGACGGGGCTCATCATAACCCCGGGCGCCGGATTCCTCAGCCGGAGCGGCAAGCGCCCAGCTGCTCGGTGAGCCGGTCGAGGAACGCGGTCTGTGCGGAGACCAGCCGAGCCCGGGCCTCGTCGACATCGAGCCACGCGACCCGGTCGAGCTCCGGGAACGCCTGCACCCGGCCCGATCCCTTGGGCCATTCCATCGCAAAAGTGCCCGGGGTTATCCGGTCCGG
>JALYQN010000450.1 GCA_030855835.1 Actinomycetota bacterium
CTCCTGGACCGCGACCTTGGCCGCCCGCCGCTGCTGGCGTTGCTCGTCCAGCACGGGCTGCAGCAGGTCGAGTCGCTCGATCAGCGACTCCAGGTCGCCGACCGCCTGGGCGTCGACCACGAGGGCACGTACGGTGTCGACCGCGGCACGGGCATCGCTCGGCGACAACGCTCCACGACGGACGCGGCGTTCCAACAGGGCGACCTCGACGGCGAGGCCCTCGAACCGCCGGGTGTAGAGCGCCAGCGACTCCACCGGGTCGCCGTCCGGCCACCGGCCGACCTCCCGCTCGACGCCGTCCCGGCTGCGCACGTACACGGTGCCGTCGGCCGCGACCCGCCCGAACCTGTTCGCATCCGTGGTCGGCGTCGGTTCGGCGGCGGGAGGCTCCTGCGCAGCTGCCGGTGGGTGTGCGGCCGGTCTCGGCGGACCCGGTCGGGCCGGAGCCGACCTCGGCGGTGTCGGGCGCGGGGCGCTCACCGGCCGCAGTCTAGGTCGGACGCCGCATCTCGGCCCGCGAACCGCGCATCGGCCGGTCTGGTCCCGCCGATCCGCCCGGCCCGGCTGCCGTAGGGTTGCGCTCATGCTCGTCGCCGGATTCCCCGCCGGCCCCTGGGGCACCAACTGCTGGGTGGTGGCACCGGCCGCAGGCACGGAATGCCTGGTCATCGACCCCGGGATGGAGGCCGCCGCCGGCGTCGCCGACGTCGTCCGCGAGCACCGGCTCAAGCCGGTCGCGGTGCTCCTCACCCACGGCCACATCGACCACATGTGGTCAGTGACCCCGGTCGCCGGCACCCACGACGCCACCGCCTGGATCCACCCCGCCGACCGGCACCTGCTCACCGACCCGCTGGCCGGGATGTCGCCTGACACGGCGACGATGCTGCTCGGTGGGCCGCACACCTTCACCGAGCCGGACGACGTCCGCGAGCTCGCTGACGGCCAGCCGCTCGAGCTCGCCGGGCTCACCATCGAGGTCGACCACGCACCCGGGCACACCCGCGGGTCGGTCACCTTCCGCAGCCCGTACGACGGGGCCGAAGACGTCCCCGAGCTGATGTTCTCGGGCGACCTGCTGTTCGCGGGCTCGATCGGACGCACCGACCTGCCCGGGGGCGACCACCAGCAGATGCTCGCCAGCCTGGCCCGCACCGTGCTCGGGCTCGACGACCGGGTCGTCGTGCTGCCCGGGCACGGGGAGCAGACCACGATCGGCCGCGAGCGTGCCACCAACCCGTTCCTCCGCCCGCTGGTCGAGCAGGCGGCTGGATGAGCTCGCCCCGTACCGGGAGGCCGACTCCGCTGTCCGGCTTCCCCGAGCTTCTGCCGCGCCAGCGGATGGTCGAGCAGGCGGTGGTCGACTCATTGCGGGCGACGTTCGAGCTGCACGGGTTCTGCTCGGTCGAGACCCGGTCGGTCGAGCCCCTCGACCAGCTGCTGCGCAAAGGGGAGACCAGCAACGAGGTTTACGTGCTGCGCCGACTGCAGGCCGACACCGACGACGCCGATGCCGGTGTGGGGCTGCACTTCGACCTGACCGTGCCGCTGGCACGGTACGTGCTCGAGCACGCCGGCAAGCTGGACTTTCCGTTCCGGCGCTACCAGATCCAGCGCTGCTGGCGCGGGGAGCGGCCGCAGGAGGGCCGCTACCGCGAGTTCACCCAGGCCGACATCGACATCATCGGACGCGACCAGCTGGCCGACGATGCCGATGTCGAGGTCACCGAGGTGATGGCAGAGGCGCTGAGCCGGCTGCCGCTGCCGCCGCTGACGCTGCACCTCAACAACCGCAAGCTGATCGAGGGCTACTACCTCGGGGTCGGCGTGGACGATCCCACGTTGGTCATCCGGGCCGTGGACAAGCTCGACAAGCTGGGTCCCGCGGGTGTGCGGGCGCTGCTGGTGGACGACGCGCACCTGAGCACCGAGCAGGCCGACCGTTGCCTGGCACTGGCCAACATCGACGGCACCGACCCCAAGTTCGCCGAGCAGGTGCGCGCATTGGGCGTGCACCACTCGCTGCTCGACGAGGGGCTGGATGCGCTGGCCCGGGCTCTGGACGGTGCGGGGCACGCCAACTCCGACAGCTTTCGGGTCGTGGCCGACCTGCGGATCGCCCGCGGGCTCGACTACTACACCGGGACCGTGTTCGAGGGACGCACCGAGGCACACGGCGCGATGTCGATCTGCGCCGGCGGGCGATACGACGCGCTCGCCTCCGACGGAACCACCACGTACCCGGGGGTCGGCATCTCGCTCGGCATCACCCGGCTGCTGACGCCGCTGCTCGCCCGTGGGCTCCTCGACGCCGACCGCGGCGTGCCGTCGTGCGTGCTCGTGGTGCTGCCCGACGACGACAGCCGGGCCGCCTCCCGCGAAGTTGCGCGTCGGCTGCGTGCGCGAGGCATCGCCACCGAGGTGGCGCCGAGCGCGGC
>JALYQN010000009.1 GCA_030855835.1 Actinomycetota bacterium
AGTGGGTCAACAACTACTTCGTCCAGGCCGACCACCCGGTCTACATGCTCACGTTCTTCGCGATGATCATCTTCTTCACCTACTTCTACGTCGCGATCACGTTCAACCCGACCGAGGTCGCCGACAATATGAAGAAGTACGGCGGCTTCATCCCGGGCATCCGCGCCGGCCGTCCCACCGAGGAGTACCTGGCGTACGTGCTGTCGAGGATCACCCTCCCGGATCGGTGTACCTCGGTGTGGTGTCGCTGATCCCGCTGATCGCCATCGCCCTGGTCGGGGCGAACCAGAACTTCCCGTTCGGCGGCACCACCATTCTGATCATCGTCGGAGTGGGTCTTGACACGGTGAAGCAGATCGAGGGCCAGCTGCAGCAGCGCAACTACGAGGGCTTCCTCCGCTGATGCGCATGGTTATGGTGGGTCCCCCGGGCGCCGGGAAGGGGACGCAGGCGACGCACATCGCCAAGCACTTCGCCATCCCGCAGATCTCGACCGGGGACATCTTCCGGGAGAACGTCTCCAACAACAGCGAGCTCGGCCAGGAGGCGAAGAAGCACATGAACGCGGGCGACCTGGTGCCCGACGAGGTGACGATCGCCATGGTGCGTGACCGGCTCGCCCAAGACGACGCCCGGGACGGATTCCTCCTCGACGGCTTCCCCCGCACCGAGCCGCAGGCCGAGGCTCTCAGCGACATCCTCGCCGAGCTCAATACCGCCCTGGACGCCGTGCTCGAGCTGGCCGCCGACGACGAGGAGGTCGTCCGCCGGCTGTCCGGTCGCCGTACCTGCCGGACCTGCGGCAAGGTCTGGCACGTCGAGTTCGACCAGCCGGCTGTGGAAGGGGTGTGCGACGACGACGGCGGTCAGCTCTTCCGCCGCGACGACGACGCCCCGGAGACCGTGCAGCGCCGCCTCGAGGTGTACGCCGAGCAGACCGAGCCCCTGGTCGGGTACTACGAGTCACTCGGCATCCTGCGCCGGATCGAGGCGACCGGGAAGGTCGACGAGGTGACCCATCGGGCGATCACCGCGCTCGAAGACGGCTCGGCCTGACCCAGTGGCGCTGTTCGCTGAACGTCGGGTGGAGATCAAGACACCTGAGCAGCTCTGCTCGATGCGGCGAGCCGGCCTGGTCGTCTGCGCCACCCTCGAGCTCGTCCGGCAGCGGGTGCGGCCCGGAATGACGACGGCCGAGCTCGACGCCCTCGCCAACGAGCACATCCAAGCGAGTGACGCGGTCCCGTCGTTCCTCGGCTACCACGGGTTCCCCGGGTCGCTGTGCGTCTCGGTCAACGACGAGGTCGTCCACGGTATCCCCGGGCCGCGGCTGCTCGCGGACGGCGATGTTGTGTCGGTCGACTGCGGCGCGGTCGTGGACGGCTGGCACGGCGACGCGGCCATGACCGTTGCCCTCGGTGACGTGTCCCCTGGCGTCGAGGCGTTGCTGAGGGTCACCGACGACGCGCTGTGGCAGGGGATCGGCGCCGTCCGGCCGGGCGGACGGGTCTCGGATGTGTCAGCGGCCGTCGAGTCGTACGTCGCCAGCCGGGGGTTGCCCACGCTCGGGATCGTGGAGGACTACGTCGGCCACGGCATCGGTTCGCTGATGCACCAGCCGCCGCCGGTGCCCAACCGGGGACGGTCGGGGCGCGGACCCCGGCTGGTGAGCGGGATCGCCCTCGCGATCGAGCCGATGCTGGTGCTCGGCGACCCGGAGACGGCCGTGCTGGACGACGACTGGACCGTCGTCACCAGCGACGGGTCGGTGGCTGCGCACTTCGAGCACACCGTGGCGCTCACCGAGCGCGGCGCCTGGGTGCTCACTGCCCACGACGGCGGCCGTGAGCGCTTGGCGTCGATGGGTCTGCCGTACGGCGGTCCTGACTGATGGCGTACACTTTTGGGTTGGCACCTGCGCGTACAGCCTCGTGCCAGTTCCGTGTGCTGCCCGGACGACCTCTGCCGGCAGTGCGACACCCCAGACGACCCCAGTCGATGCGGCCGGTCGAGGATTGCGGAGGACATGCCGAAGAAGGAAGGGGTCATCGAGATCGAGGGCTCGGTGGTCGAGGCGCTGCCGAACGCGATGTTTCGCGTGGAGCTGACCAACGGCCACAAGGTGCTCGCTCACATCAGCGGCAAGATGCGCCAGCACTACATCCGGATCCTCCCGGAGGACCGGGTCGTGGTGGAGCTCTCGCCGTACGACCTGACCCGCGGCCGCATCGTCTACCGCTACAAGTGACCGACCATGAGTGAGAAAGACTGAGATGAAGGTCCAACCCAGCGTCAAGAAGATCTGCGACAAGTGCAAGGTGATCCGCCGCAACGGCCGGGTTATGGTGATCTGCGCCAATCCGCGGCACAAGCAGCGGCAGGGCTGACCACACCCGCCACATACCGACCGACACATCGCAGCGACCGCACCATCGGAAGGGACGGCACCGGATGGCACGACTCGTCGGAGTCGACCTCCCCCGCGACAAGCGGGTGGAGATCGCACTGACCTCCATCTACGGCATCGGGCGCACGCGTGCCCAGCAGACGTTGGAGGCCACCGGAGTCAGCCCCGCCATGCGGGTGTACGAGCTGGGGGACGAAGAGCTGGTGCGGCTGCGGGACCACATCGAGGGTGCCTTCCAGGTCGAGGGTGACCTGCGCCGGGAGGTGGCTGGCGACATCCGGCGCAAGGTGGAGATCGGCAGCTACCAGGGCCGCCGGCATCGCAGCGGCCTGCCCGTACGTGGCCAGCGCACCCGTACCAACGCTCGCGGCCGAAAGGGCCCTAAGCGCACCGTTGCCGGCAAGAAGAAGGCCGGAAAGTAAGGAGCTAGCCGACCGATGCCCCCTAAGAGCCGTCAGACGACGGGCGCCAAGAAGGTCCGCCGCAAGGAGAAGAAGAACGTCAGCGCCGGCCAGGCGCACATCAAGTCGACGTTCAACAACACCATCATCACAATCACCGACCCGGTGGGAGCGGTGATCGCGTGGGCCAGCGCCGGTACGGTCGGCTTCAAGGGCTCCCGCAAGTCCACCCCGTTCGCGGCCCAGATGGCCGCCGAGGCCGCCGGGCGACGGGCGATGGATCACGGGATGAAGAAGATCGACGTGTTCGTCAAGGGGCCCGGGTCCGGTCGGGAGACCGCGATTCGCTCACTCGGTGGCGTCGGCCTCGAGGTGGGCACCATCTCGGACGTCACCCCGGCTCCGCACAACGGATGCCGGCCGCCCAAGCGCCGCCGGGTCTGACACCCACCAGACCGATCCACCCGCCGTACGTACCCATGGCACCGAGGAGCAGTTGAGGCAGATGGCCCGCTACACCGGACCGATGACGAAGAAGTCGCGTCGACTGGGGGTTGACCTCGTCGGCGGAGACCAGGCGTTCGAACGTCGCCCCTACCCGCCCGGCCAGCACGGGCGCGGGCGGGTCAAGGAGAGCGAGTACCGCCTCCAGCTGCAGGAGAAGCAGAAGGCCCGCTATACCTACGGAGTGCTGGAAAAGCAGTTCCGCCGCTACTACGACCAGGCCAGCCGCCGCCCGGGCAAGACAGGTGACAACCTGCTGGCGCTGCTCGAGGGCCGCCTCGACAACGTGGTCTACCGCGCCGGCTTCGCCCGCACCCGCCGGCACGCCCGGCAGCTGGTCACACATGGACACTTCCGGGTGAATGGGCACAAGGGGGACATCCCGTCCTGTCAGGTCGGCACCCACGACGTCATCGACGTGCGGGCGAAGTCGATCGAGCAGACCCCGTTCATCGTCGCGCGCGAGACGCACGGGGAGCGCGTGGTCCCCGCGTGGCTGGAGGTGCTCCCCGAGCGGATGCGGATCCTCGTGCACCAGCTCCCCGTCCGGCAGCAGATCGACGTGCCCGTCCAGGAGCAGCTGATCGTCGAGTTCTACTCCAAGAAGTAGCCTGTCCCGGGGGGCGAACCCCCTGGATCTCCCGCCCAACCGGCTCGGGGGATGCCCCAAGACCCGCGCCTTCAAATAGAGGTAGGCGTGGAAAGGAAGATCCCATGCTGATTGCCCAACGCCCAACCCTGTCCGAAGAGGTCGTGGGGGACCACCGCTCCCGGTTCGCGATCGAACCCCTCGAACCCGGTTTCGGCTACACCCTCGGCAACTCGCTGCGCCGTACCTTGCTGTCGTCCATCCCCGGCGCGGCCATCACCTCGATCAAGGTCGACGGCGTGCTGCACGAGTTCTCCACCGTCGAAGGGGTCAAAGAGGACGTCACCGAGCTGATCTTGAACCTGAAGACGCTGGTGGTGTCCTCGGAGGAGGACGAGCCGGTGGTCATGTACCTGCGCAAGCAGGGTCCCGGCGACGTCACCGCCGCCGACATCGCACCGCCCGCGGGCGTGGAGATCCACAACCCGGAGCTGCAGCTGGCCACGCTCAACGACAAGGGCAGGCTGGAGATGGAGCTGGTCGTCGAGCGTGGGCGAGGTTACGTCTCCGCCGTCCAGAACAACCCTGGCGACGGCGAGATCGGGCGGCTGCCGATCGACTCGATCTACTCGCCGGTGCTCAAGGTGACCTACAAGGTCGAGGCCACCCGGGTCGAGCAGCGAACAGACTTCGACCGGTTGGTCATCGACGTCGAGACCAAGCCGAGCATGAAGCCGCGCGACGCCATCGCCAGCGCCGGCAAGACGCTGGTCGAGCTGTTCGGCCTCGCGCGTGAGCTCAACATCGAGGCCGAAGGGATCGACATCGGGCCCTCTCCGGTCGATGAGCAGCTGGCGGCAGACCTGGCGCTTCCGGTCGAGGACCTCAACCTCACCGTGCGGTCGTACAACTGCCTCAAGCGGGAGGGCATTCACACCGTCGGTGAGCTGATCTCGCGCAGCGAGCAGGACCTGCTCGACATCCGCAACTTTGGGGCCAAGTCGATCGACGAGGTCAAGGCCAAGTTGGTGGAGATGGGGTTGGCGCTGAAGGACAGCGCTCCCGGCTTCGATCCCCAGGCGGCGATCGAGGCGTACGGGGACGACGACCAGTCCTTCGTAGAGGACGAGCAGTACTAGCGCGCAGGAGCGAAGGAGACCTAGATGCCCACCCCCACGAAGGGCCGCCGCCTGGGCGGCAGCCCCTCGCACCAGCGCCTGATCCTGGCCAACCTGGCGACGAGCCTGTTCCAGCACGGCCGGATCACCACCACCGAGGCCAAGGCGCGGCGGCTGCGGCCGTTCGCCGAGCGGCTGATCAGCAAGGCCAAGCGCAACGACCTGCACAGCAGGCGGCAGGTGCTGCAGGTCATCGGGGACAAGAGCGTGGTGCACGCGCTGTTCACCGAGATCGGGCCGAACTACACGACCCGGCCGGGTGGCTACACCCGAATCACGAAGATCGGGCCGCGCAAAGGCGACAACGCGCCGATGGCGGTCATCGAGCTGGTCGAAGCGAAGACCTTCGCCACCACGGGACCCACCGGGCAGCCGTCTCCACCTGCCGCGGAGCGCGCGTCGGTGCCGGTCGAGCAGACCGAGCTGGTCCACGACGACGAACGCGAGGGAGAGGTCGCGGAGGCGGAGGCGACCACAACCGGCACCGCCGAGACCGAAGAGACCGCCGAGACTGACGAGACCGCAGATCCCGCGGAGACCGACGAGCCCGGGGAGCCCCGAGCCGCCGACGGCTCCGGCAAGGCGACCGAGGACGACCGAGCCTGATCGGCTCGCCCGTCGAAGCAGCGCCGGCCAGGGTCACATCCCCCGGCGGCCAGCTGGTGCGGGTCCGGCTGGACGTCGCCTACGACGGCGCCGGGTTCGCGGGCTGGGCCCGGCAGCCGTCGCGGCGTACGGTCCAGGAAACCGTCGAGACCGCGCTCGCCACCGTCTTGCGGTTGCCGTCGGTGGCCGTCACCTGCGCCGGCCGCACGGACGCCGGCGTGCACGCTCGCGGTCAGGTGGTGCACACGGATGTGCCCGTCGCCGCACTCGAGCAGGCCCGGGGGCGCTCGCCGCAGCCCTGGCCGCCGATCCTGCTGCGCCGCCTCGGCAGCGTCCTCGACCGCGACGTGCGGGTGCGCGGCTGCGCTGTGGCGCCGGACGGCTTCGACGCACGCTTCGCCGCCGTGTGGCGCCGTTACGCGTATCGGGTGAGTGACGACCCAGCGGCGGCGGACCCGCTGAGTCGCGGCAGCGTGCTGTGGTGGCCGCGCCGCGTCGACGTCGATGCCATGAACACCGCCGCTACCCCCCTGCTAGGTGCGCACGACTTCGGGGCCTTCTGCCGGCCACGCCTTGGCGCTACCACGGTGCGGGAGCTGCTGCGACTGCACTGGCAGCGCGACGCTGCCGGCCTCGCGGTGCTGGATGTCCGTGCCGACGCCTTCTGCCAACACATGGTGCGCGCGCTGGTCGGCGCGCTGCTCGCGGTGGGCGACGGCCGCCGGTCGAGCGGGTGGCCCGGCGAGGTCCTAGGGGCGGCCCGACGCGACCCGACCGTGCACGTCGTTCCCGCCCACGGGCTCACCCTCGAGTCGGTCGGCTACCCCGCCGACCATGCGTTGTCGGCCCGGGTGCGCGAGACCCGCCGGTCGCGGATCGAGCGCGCGTGAGCGAGCACTACTTCAGTGCGCGGCCTACGTCAGTGCCCCGAGCAGCCGAATTCGAAGCGAGCATCTGGGGCCACCAGCTGCGGGTGCAGTCGGCCGCCGGCATCTTCTCCCACGGCCGCCTCGACCTCGGCACCCGGGTGCTGGTGCGCTCGGTACGACCCTTGGCCTCGACACGTACCGCGCTCGACCTTGGCTGCGGCACCGGGGTGCTCGTCACCGCCCTTGGCGTGGCTCTGCCGCGAGCGCAGGTGTGGGCGGTGGACGTGAACGAGCGAGCCCGCGAGCTCACCGTCGCCAACGGATGTGCCGCCGGACTCGCGGACCGGCTGCACGTCTGCGCCCCGGACGAGGTGCCCGGCGACGCTACTTTCGACGAGATCTGGTCCAACCCGCCGATCCGAATCGGCAAGCCGGCGGTGCACGACCTGCTCGCTCAATGGCTCCCGCGGCTGGCCGACGAGGGCCGCGCGGTTCTGGTCATCGGCCGCAACCTCGGCGCCGACTCCTATCAGCGGTGGCTGGTCCGGCAGGGCTGGGCATGCGACCGGCTCGCCGGCGCCAAGGGGTTCCGCGTGCTCGAGGTGCGACGCCGCTGAGGCGCCCTCGGGTCCCAGGCCGGGTGGGCCAGCCGCTGACCGGCGCCGGTGGTGAGTGGTCATCTTCATCCACCGGGGCACCGAGCGGGATACGGCGTACGAGGACACCCCTCGGCGACGAGACGCTGGGTCGTCCGGTGCGATGCTGGCCAAAGGGCTGGTCGCCCGGCTTGACGCACGCCACCAGCTGGCGTGCAACCGCGACAGGTCAGCGCAGGTACGGCAGCACCACCGCCCTGGCCGCGGCAAGGACGTCGTGTCGCTCGAGGAAGGCGTCCAGCTCGGCGCGCCCGACGAACCGGGCCTCGGCCACCTCATCAGGTGGGTGCTGGAACGGGCCGTCGCTGACCGTCTCGTACAGCCTGCCGATCTCCCGGCTGCCGTCGCCGTCCCACCGGTAGGTGCCCAGCTCGCGCAGCGGGGTGCGGATTCCCGCCTCCTCATGCAGCTCGCGGGCCGCCGCGTCCGCCCAGCCCTCCATGACCTCGCAGCCGCCCCCGAAGGCGAGGTCCCAGGCACCGGGCCACAGCTGCTTGGTCAACGCCCGGCGGTGCACCAGCACTGCCCCACTGCTGGACCAGACGATGATGTAGGACGTGCGGTGCCAGAGGTTGTTCGTCCGCACCTGCGAGCGGGGGGCTAGCCCGACGACCGCGCCGGCTTCGTCCAGTACCTCCACGATCTCCTCGGCCACCTTGCCGATTGTGGCCGGACGCGCAAAACTGTTGGCTACGTGGTGTGCCGGTGGCCCACACTGGATCCTCGTGGGACACGTGGAGTGCGCGGGCGTCAGGTTCGAGCTGCCCGACGGGCGGGTGCTGCTCGATGACGTGTCCTTCCGGGTCGGCGAGGGGGCCAAGGTTGCCCTGGTGGGGGCCAACGGGGCCGGGAAGACCACCATGCTGCGGCTGGTGACCGGCGAGCTGACGCCGCACACCGGCAGCATCGTGCGCAGCGGTGGGCTGGGGGTGATGCGGCAGCTGGTCGTCCCCCCGGATGCCGCCGGCGGCTGGACCGTCCACGACCTGCTCTTGTCGGTAGCGCCACCGCGCGTACGGACGGCCGCCGCCCGCGTCGACGAGCTGGAGCTCGCCTTGATGCAGCGCGACGACGAGGCGCTACAGATGCGGTACGCGGCGGCACTGGCGGAGTACGCCGACGCCGGGGGTTACGACGCCGAGGTGCTCTGGGACGCGTGCTGCACCGAGGCGATCGGGCTGCCGTTCGACCGCGCCCGGCACCGCGACGCCGACACCTTGTCCGGTGGGGAGCAGAAGCGGCTGGTGCTGGAAGCGCTGCTGCGTGGCCCGGACGAGGTGTTGCTGCTGGACGAGCCGGACAACTTCCTCGACGTGCCGGCCAAGCGCTGGTTGGAGGGGCGCCTCGCCGGGTCGGCCAAGACGGTGCTGTACGTCAGCCACGACCGCGAGCTGCTTGCGCGCACCGCGACCAGGGTGGCGACCATCGAGCTGCGCGCCGGCGGGAACGGCGTGTGGATGCACCCCGGTGGGTTCGCGTCGTACCACGAGGCCAGGCGGTCCCGCTTCGAACGGCTCGAGGAGCTGCGCCGGCGCTGGGACGAGGACCACGCCAAGCTGCGAGCCTTGGTGCTGATGTACCGGCAGAAGGCCGCGTACAACGACGGGATGGCATCGAGGTTGCAGGCGGCGGTGACCCGGTTGCACAAGTTCGAGCAGGCCGGCCCGCCGGAGACGGTGCCGCGCGAGCAGCAGGTGACGATGCGCCTGCGCGGTGGTCGCACCGGCAAGCGGGCGGTGATCTGCGAAAGCCTCGAGCTGACCGGGCTGATGGACTCTTTCGACCTCGAGGTCTGGTTCGGGGAGCGGGTGGCCGTGCTCGGGTCCAACGGGTCTGGCAAGAGCCACTTCCTGCGCCTGCTGGCCGCCGGCGGCAGTGACCCGGACATCGAGCACCGACCGGTCGACGACGTCGTCGTGGCGCCGGTGCGACACCGCGGCCGGGCCCGGCTGGGTGCCCGGGTACGGCCGGGGTGGTTCGTGCAGACCCACACCC
>JALYQN010000011.1 GCA_030855835.1 Actinomycetota bacterium
GGCGGTGACCGCGGTCGCCGACGCAATTGTGCTTCGCAGCGGCACCGATCCGGCGGCCCCCACGATCACCGTCGACGGGGTGGACGTGTCCGACCCTGTCCGGGGGGCCGAGGTGACCGTCGCGGTCAGCGCGGTCAGCGCCGTTTCCGGCGTGCGCCGGCGGCTGGTAGCCCAGCAGCGCGAGCTGGTCGAGGCCGCGAGCAGCCAGGGGGGGATCGTGGTGGAGGGCCGGGACGTCGGCTCGGTGGTGCTGCCGCACGCGCAGGTCAAGATCTTCCTGACCGCCGACGTGGGTGCTCGTGCGCAGCGACGCACCGCGCAGGACGGCGCGCGGGGGGCCGCATCCGACGTCGTCCGTGCCGACCTCGATCGGCGCGACCGGCTCGACTCGTCCAGGCAGGCGTCACCGCTGGTCCGGGCCGACGACGCGGTGAACGTCGACACGACCGATTTGACCCTGCAGCAGGTCGTCGACCGGGTCGTGGGCCTGGTCCGCGCAGTCGCGATGGACGGGTCGCGATGACCGAGGCGGCGGAGGCCGCACCGGGACCGGTACCGGTCCTGGCGGTGGTCGGTCGGCCGAACGTGGGTAAGTCCACGCTGGTCAACCGGATCCTGGGACGCCGAGAAGCCGTGGTGGAGGACGTCCCTGGCGTGACCCGGGATCGGGTGGCCTACGACGCGGAGTGGAACGGCCGTGCCTTCACCGTGGTCGACACCGGCGGCTGGGATCCGGAGGGCCAGGGCATGGCCGCGCGCATCACCACCCAGGTCGAAGTCGCGGTGGCCGCCGCCGACGCGGTGTTGCTGGTCGTCGACGCCACCGTCGGCAGCACCGACACCGACGAGACGGTCGTACGGGTGCTGCGGCGGGCGTCCAAACCGGTCGTGCTGGCCGCCAACAAGGTCGACGACATGCGCGCGGAGATCGAGGCGGCATCGCTGTGGAACCTGGGCCTGGGGGAGCCGTACCCGGTTTCAGCGTTGCACGGCCGCGGGTCAGGTGACCTGCTGGACGCGGTGCTGGCCGCCCTGCCCGAGGCTCCGCGCGAAACCGACCCGGTGGCCGGCGGGCCGCGCCGGGTGGCGATCGTCGGCAAGCCGAACGTCGGCAAGTCGAGCCTGCTCAACGTGCTGGCCGGGCAGGAGCGGGTCGTGGTCGACGACGTGCCCGGTACGACGGTGGACCCGGTCGACGAGCTGATCGTGCTTGGCGGCCGGATGTGGTCGTTCGTCGACACCGCGGGTCTGCGCCGGCGGGTCAAGCAGGCGTCGGGTCACGAGTACTACGCCAGCCTGCGCACCCAGACCGCGCTGGAGCGGGCCGAGGTGGCGATCGTGCTGGTCGACTCCAGCTCGCCGATGACCGAGCAGGACCAGCGCCTGGTTGCCATGGTGGCCGAGGCCGGCCGGGCCGTCGTGGTGGTCTTCAACAAGTGGGACCTGGTCGACGAGGACCGCCGCTACCTGCTGGACCGGGAGATCGAGCGGGACCTGCTGCGGGTGCGCTGGGCGCCCAGGGTCAACGTGTCTGCGCTGACCCGCTGGCACGTCGACCGGCTCGTACCGGCGCTGGACAGCGCCCTCGCCGGCTGGGAGACCCGGGTGCCGACGGGTGCGCTGAACACGTTCCTCGGCCGCCTGGTTGCCGAGCACCCGCACCCGGTGCGGGCCGGCAAGCAGCCGAAGGTGCTGTTCGCGACCCAGGCCAGCACCGCCCCGCCCACCTTCGTGCTGTTCTGCTCAGCCCGGCTGGAGGTGGGCTACCTGCGGTTCATCGAGCGGCGGCTGCGCGAGAACTTCGGCTTCGCCGGCACCCCGATCCATCTGCAGCAGCGGCCGCGAGAAAAGCGGGGTCGTTGAGGCCACCCCGGTCGCCGAGTGCGGTGCGGTGCACGGTCCCAACGTCCGCTGACTGTTCGCAGCGCCGCCGCACTCGATGCCCGCCACGCGGGCGGAGCTACCCCCCCGGCTCGGGTAGGGTACCTCGGCGGGCTGTAGCGCAGCTTGGTAGCGCACTTGACTGGGGGTCAAGGGGTCGCAGGTTCAAATCCTGTCAGCCCGACCGACATCACCACAGGTCAGAGTCGGTTTCTGGTCTCGCGGAAGGATGGCCGCGCTGTCTACGTGCGGTTGTGACGGGCCGGGGCGGCCAACTGACCGATCCCGGCCCAGGTGTTTCACCGTGGTCGTCCGTCTTGCGTTACACGAGCGATCTGCACCTCGACGGCCTGTTGGCTAGGTGTCGCAGACGATGCCGTCTCCGTCAGCGTCGAAGCCGTGCGGATCGTCACCGACGACGTTGAACCCTTGCGCGCTGATCTCGGTGCAGTCCAGGTCAGGTGGGTACGGCGGGATGCACTCTCCCGAGTACGAAGGGTCGCAGTTCCCACCTCCACCGCTGGGCGCAGGCGCTGAGGTGGGCTCCGGTTCGGGCTGAGGATCGGGCTGCGTCAGTGGCTCTCCAAAGCGGGAGCAAAAGCCCCACAGACCCCGGTCGGCTGACTTGGCGACGGACTCGGCGGCGTACATGACGGTGATGTAGCGGTCGTTGGGCTCGTAGAGCGACGCCTGCGCGAAGCCCTTCGCAACGAGGGCACGGTTGATGAACAATGACTTGTCGCCCCGGTCTGACCACAGGTACAACAAGGTGCGGTCGTAGTAGTCCTTCAGCTCCTGGTCCGCGAGGACCCACACCGTCGTGCCTACTGGGGCGAGGCGGGCCAGGGCGTCGGACGCGGCCGGCCCGTAGCACTGGACCGGCTCGCTCGGGTGGACGGTCTCCGGGGTGTCGATTTCCAGCAGTCGTACGCCCGTCAGCCGCGTCGAGCCGAGCACTCGTCCTGCCCGGCGCGCGTGCAGCTCCAGCGTG
>JALYQN010000012.1 GCA_030855835.1 Actinomycetota bacterium
CCTTTCGTTGGGAGAAGCCTCGCACGGCGTAGGCCAGTGCTGCACCGCTGCCGAGGAGGGCTAAAACCGGTGACTCAGCAAAGGGTGAAACGCCGCCAAACAGACCGGGTCCGTTAAATCACGCCGCGACGCCCAGCATCAGCGCCGAGGTCGGCCAAAGTCGATCCATGAGGCTCGGGTCGTTCGCTACCTTGGCAAAAAGCACAGTCCCCTCAACCTGCGCCATCAGGTCCCTCGCGGCTTCAGGGGTAGCCCGGGAAGGCGCGATGCTGCCGTTCTCTGCGGCGGCCCGAAGAGCACCGGTCAGAAGAGAGACCTGGTCCTCGAACACCGCGGACAAAGCCCGCGCAACGACTTCTTCGTGGCTCAACTCGAGTGCCAAGTTTCCGAAGAGACACCCCAGCATCGTCCCTGTCGAGGCATGTCCGTCGCGCTGAGTACTCGCCTGCAGTGACAACAGGCGCTCCACGCGCACCAGGGGCGGCTTGTCCTCAGCCAACGCAGCGAGCCAGAGCGGCCGCTGGGCGACCCACGCCGCCTCGACCACTTCAACGGTGAGCGCCTGCTTGGACTCGAAGAAGTGGTAGAAGCTCCCCTTCCGCACGTCAGCCGCGGCGCAGATCTCCGCCACTCCGACGGCTCCGTAGCCGCGCGCATGTAGAAGGTCGCTCGCCGCAGCGACAAGGCGCTCCCGTGCATCGCTTGGTCTTCCCATGTATCCACACTAACCGTTCGGTCAACTACTGGACAATTAGTTGACCGGTCGTCTACTCTGGTCACCTCACCCACGAAGGTGACGTTACCTACGAAAAGGACTCCTCATGTCAGTCAACATCTCCATCGCCTACCACAGTGGCTTCGGCCACACGGAGCGTCAGGCTCGCGCCGTCGCGGCAGGCGCCGAGTCCGCGGGCGCGACCGTCACGCTTCACGACGTCACGACCCTCGACGACGCCCTCTGGAGCACACTGGCCGACGCCGACGCCATCATCTTCGGATCCCCCACCTACATGGGCACGGCATCTGCGGCCTTCCAGACGTTCGCTGAGGCCAGCAGCCCGATCTGGGCGGACGGCGGATGGCGCGACAAGATCGCGGCAGGGTTCACCAACTCTGCCGGCATCAACGGCGACAAGCTCAACACCCTCGAGACCATGTCGCTGTTCGCCGCACAGCACGGCATGACCTGGGTCTCGCTCGCCCTCCCCCCCGGCGGCCAGTTCACCACCACGGGCAGCGAGGACGACCTCAACCGCCTGGCCGGCTTCTTAGGCGCCATGGCCCAGTCGCCGTCGGACGCAGACGCTGAGAACGCCCCCCGCGACTCCGATCTCCGCACTGCGCAGCACCTGGGAGCCCGCGTCGCCAAGGTCGCCATGCAGGTCGAGCGGGGCCGAGCAGTTCTCGCGGGTGCCTGATGGCCGCCCTTGAGCACCTGCTCGGCATCACGCACCCGATCATCCAGGGTCCCTTCGGTGGTGGGTTGTCATCTGTCGAGCTCGCTGGTGCGGTGTCGGACGCCGGCGGTCTCGGCTCCTTCGGCGCACACATCATGACCGCCGACGAGATCACCGATCTCGTCGCGCAGCTCAAGCGACGCACGTCGAGGCCGTTCGGGGTCAACTTGTGGGTGCCTATCCCGGGCGAAGAGGTGCCCCCGACGCCACTGGAGTGGCAAGGCCACGTTGCCCGTGTCGCGGGAGTCCTAGCAGAGCTGGGCCTCCCCGAACCCGAGCTTCCAGAAGCAGGCCCGAGCTTCGAGTCACAGATCGAGAGCCTGCTCGCGGCCCAACCGCCGGTCATCAGCTTTGTGATGGGTGTGCCCCCCGCCGAAGTGCTTGCCGAAGCAAAGGCGCGTGGTATCCGCACGATCGGGACCGCAACGACCTCGGATGAGGCGGTCGCCGTCGCTGAGGCAGGCATGGATGCCGTCGTGGCCTCGGGCAGCGACGCCGGCGGCCACCGAGGCGCCTTCCTTCGCCCGGTTGAGGAGTCCCTGGTCGGGACGTTCTCACTGATCCCTCAGGTGCGCGATGCCGTATCGATCCCCGTGGTCGCCGCCGGCGGGATCGCGGATCGCCGAGGAGTCGTGGCGGCCATGGCCCTGGGCGCCGACGGCGTCCAGATCGGCACGGGTTTCCTCGCCACGACCGAGTCGGGAGCCAGCGACGTCCACAAGGCTGCTCTTCTCAGTGAGGAAGCGAAGGTGACCGTTCTGACGCGGCTCTTCTCGGGCAGGCACGCGCGGGCGATCCCCAACCGCCTGATCCGTGAGCTCGCGGCAGCCGAGGCCGACGTCGCGCCGTATCCGTGGCAGGGGCACCTGATGATGCCGGTCCGTCGCGCTGCAGGGCGCGAAGGTCGTGCCGACTTCGTCAACCTCTGGTCCGGCCAGGGAGCGCCTCTCGTACGGGCGCAGCCAGCGGCTGACTACTTGAGCTCCCTCGTGGAGTGACGGTGGCGCTGGCGTTCACCTCGCATGCTTGCCTTCAGAACCATCCGGAGCGAATACAGGAATCCTCTTGCGACGCACGGTTCTGAGGCCGCGGTCTTTGGCGGCTACTAGACGATTGCGGTAGGACCGGCGTCTGGCCAGACTCGGTCCAGGTGCTCGGCGGGACGCCCGCTTCGCGGCTGCCCACCTGTTTATGGGTGTGGCTCTATTTCGGCTTGCGGACCGCCGGGCACCGTGGCGTCGTGTGGCTCAAGAGGGGCGTGCCCAGCTCGCAGTAGCAGTGCCCACCTCGCCGTTCCTGTTGGTTCAGATAGCGAGGAGAGTTTTGATGCAGCAAGTCATCATCGGGGTCGATCCCCACAAACTGTCGGCCACTATCGAGGTCATCGACCGGCACGAGAGAGTGCTCGGCTCCGGCCGGTTCACTACCGACAAGTCCGGCTACGCAGCGATGCTCGCCCACGTTGCCCGATGGTCGAAGCCGACCTGGGCGGTCGAGGGCAGCAACGGCGCAGGTCGACCCCTGGCCCAGCGGCTACTCGCCGATAGCCAGCACGTCGTCGATGTCCCGGCCAAGCTCGCGGCTCGAGTGCGGCTGCTCGACACCGGCCACGGTCGCAAGACCGACGCCCATGACGCCCACGCCGTCGCGGTGGCCGCAGTCCGAGCCAAGGATCTGCGGGTGCTGGCCGAAGACCCTGAGCTGGAGTCGCTGCGGATGGTCATCGACCGCCGGGATGAGCTCACCCGCCAACGAGTCCAAACCGTCAACAGGCTCCATCGCCTGCTCGCCGAACTGATCCCCGGAACAGCCAAGAAGGACATCACCGCCCTGCAAGCAAAGGCGAAACTCGCATCAGTGCGACCCCGCGACCTGGCCGGGAAGACCCGCCGCCGGATCGCCGCTGACGAACTCGCCGACCTGATCGCGATCGAGAAGAAGATCAAGACCCTGACCAAAGACCTGAAGGTCATGGTCGAGGCCAGCGACACCTCGCTGACCACGCTGCCCGGTGTCGGGCTGATCGTCGCTGCAAGGGTGCTTGCCGAGGTCGGCGACGTGAGGAGGTTCGCCAACCGGAACCGGTTCGCGTCCTGGACCGGAACGGCACCGTTGGAGGCCTCCTCCGGTGAGCAGGTCCGACACCGGCTCTCGCGTGCCGGCAACAGGCGGATGAACCACATGCTCCACATCGCAGCAACCACCCAGATCCGGCTCGACACCCCAGGCCGCGCCTACTACCGACGCAAACTGGCGGCCGGCAAAACCCGGATGGAAGCCATGCGCTGTCTCAAACGCCGGATCTCCGATGCCGTCTATCGACAACTCCTCACCGACGCCCACGCGGCCGCGGCCCAAGTCGTTAGTGCAGGTCCGGGAGGGCACTGCGGGGCGACTCAAAAATCCAGCGCGGTCGACCTGCCCCCGCACATCGACA
>JALYQN010000029.1 GCA_030855835.1 Actinomycetota bacterium
CTGTGGACCTACGACATGGCCGCCGAGGGCCACCCGCTGCAGTCCCACCTGTGGGGCCGGCTGGTCCGCGACGACCCGGGTGGCGACCAGCCCACGCCCTAGACTCGGGTGTCGTGGCGACCGACGGCAACACCCGTACTGCCAGGGACTGGCGTGCGGTGCTGCGCGCGCGGGGGCTGCGGCTGACCCCGCAGCGCGAGCTCGTGCTGGACGCCGTGCGCGCGCTCGGGCACGCCACTCCCGACCAGGTGCTCGCGCACGTGCAGCACACCGCAGCCGGGGTCAACGCCTCGACGGTCTACCGCACGCTCGACCTGCTGGAGGAGCTCGGGCTGGCGCGGCATACGCACCTGGGTCACGGCGCCCCGACGTATCACTTCGGTGGCTCGGCCGACCACTTCCACACCGTCTGCCGGGATTGCGGGGCGGTGACCGAGGTGCCGACCGCGGTGGCCGACTCGTTCGCGGAACAGCTGCGGACCCACCAGGCGTTCGACACCGACATGGGGCACCTCACTGTCTTCGGCCGCTGCGGGACTTGCGCCGCCGTGGCAATGCGGGCCGACGCATGACCGAGCTCGTGACGGCCACTGGGCCGGTGGCACCGCGGAGCCCACTGCTGGACCTGCCCGGGGCGGTCGACGGGGACGGCGTCGACGCGGGCGTGGCCTGGCACTACGGGAACCCGGTCGCCGAGCAGCGGCGGCTGGAGAGCGGGTCCGGCTGGGTGGACCTCAGCCACCGCGACGTGGTTAGAATGACCGGCCCCGACCGGCTCACGCTGCTGCATGCGATGAGCACCCAGGACCTCGAGCACCTGCCGGCTGGGGTGTGGACGCAGGCGCTGATCCTTTCCCCCAACGGCCATGTCGAGCACCAGCTCGCCGGCGTTGACGACGGGGCAGACGTGTTCACCGCCCATACCGAGCCCGGTACCGGTCCGTCGCTGGCGGACTTCCTCACCCGGATGCGGTTCATGCTGCGGGTCGAGGTCACTGTCGACACCGAGCAGGTGGTGGTGCAGCAGGCCGGGCAAGAGCTGTTCGTCGACCGCCCGTCGCTGTCCGACCTGCCGGCCCGGTGGGGCCAGCCGGCCGGCACCTGGGCGTACGAGGCGCTGCGGATCGCGGCCGGCCGGCCCCGGGTGGGTTTGGACACCGACTTCCGGTCCATCCCGAACGAGCTGGGCTGGATCGGTACGGCCGTCGCCCTCGGCAAGGGCTGTTACCGAGGGCAGGAAACCGTGGCCAGGGTGCACACCCTGGGGCGCCCGCCGCGGCGACTGGTGCTGCTGCACCTGGACGGTACGGCCGAGCGACTGCCCGAGGTCGGGTCCGACCTGGTTGTCGACGGGCGTGCCGTTGGCCGGGTCGGCTCCTCGGCCCGCCACCACGAGCTCGGCCCGATCGGGCTGGCCCTGGTCAAGCGGTCGACCCCGGTCGACGCGCCGCTGGTCGCCGACGGCAACGCCGCCGGGCAGGAGCCGCTGGTCGACCCGGAGGTCGGCCTGCACGTGCGGGCCCGCCTCTGACCGCCCCCGCGCACGACCCAGAACGGATCTTCCGACGTGTGGGTTGCTGGGGCAGCCGAGGGGTCGGAAGTTCGGTGCCGGGCTGGGCGTGGCGCAGGCGCGAACGGGGATCTTCCGACGTGTGGGTGGCTGGGGCAGCCGAGGGGTCGGAAGTTCGGTGCCGGGTCGGGCGGTCAGCCGGCGTTGATGATCATCCCGGCACCGACGGTCACCCCGGTCACGTCGTCGACGAGGATGAACGACCCGGTTGACCGGTTCTTCGAGTACGGGTCGGCCAGCAGCGGCACCTGGGTGCGCAGCTGCACCCGGCCGATCTCGTTCAGCCCGAGCTCACCGGTGTCCTGGTCGCGGTGCAGCGTGTTGACGTCGAGCCGGTACTGGATCGCCTTCACCATCGCCCGCCCGGACCGGGTGGTGTGCTTGATGGACAGCTTCTGCCGCGGGCGCAGCGGTGCGTTGGTCATCCAGCACACCATTGCGTCGATGTCCTGGCTCGGCTTCGGGGCGTTCTGCGGTCGGCAGATCATGTCGCCACGGGACACGTCGAGGTCGTCGGCGAGGCGCACCGTCACCGACATCGGCGGGAACGCCTCGGTCAGCTCGGTGTCGAACAGGTCGATCGCCTCGATCGTGGAGGTGAAGCCACTCGGCAGCACCAGCACGTCGTCACCCGGCTTCAGCACCCCACCGGCCACCCGGCCGGCATAGCCGCGATAGTCGTGGTGGGTGTCGGACTTCGGCCGAACGACGTACTGCACCGGCAGCCGGGTGTCGACC
>JALYQN010000034.1 GCA_030855835.1 Actinomycetota bacterium
CCGGCGGTCAGGAAGGCGGTGTCGACGGCATCGGTGACGGCCGCCCAGCGGGTACGACGGCCGAACCGGGTCAGCGGCGCGTACGCGGCGAGGAAGGCCTCGGCGTGGTCACCGAGCTGCTCGCGCAACGCGTACGGGTCGGCGTCGACCGCGACGGGCTCCGGCCGCAGCAGCGCCACCGCCGCGGCCGGTGCACCCGCCGGTCCGGGCAGCAAGGACAGCCGGCTCGGTGCGAGGTCCGGCACCACCCGCTGCAGGTGAAAGGCGGCCACCGCCGGCGAGACCACGGCGGCGAGGTACCAGTCGAGCACCAGGCCGGCGGCAGTGAGTGAGGGGTCCACCTCGCCGACCCCGTAGGCGTCGGCGGTCTGCTGCTGCCAGCGCCGCAGCCGGTCCGGCTCGGCGAGCAGGTCGGAGCACGGCACCCATCCCGGCCGGTCGTCTGTACCGACCCGCACCTGCAGCCAGGACACCTTCGCGTCGACCTCGGCCAGTGCGGCCGTGAGCCGCGACGTACCCGTGGTGTCCCCGGTCGCCACCCCCGCAGGCTAGCCGCGCGCCCGGCGGCGTCCACCCGGAAGGGTGCCGCCGGCGTCGATCGTCCAACGGTCAGCCGGGTAGGCCGCTCACTCGGACGAGCTCCTCCCGTGCCTCGGTGGGCGACACCCCGACGACCAGCACCGGGCCGACGCCTTCGGCGTAGAACTTGTGCTCCAGGACTCGCGGCTCCAGTGGGACCCGGTCGCTGGTGCTCAGCACGTTGCGGTACAGCTCCCCACCAACCGCCACGTCGTCGCGGACCGACAGCACCCGTCCCCGGTCCTCGGCCACCCCCTCGAGGTGCTCCTGGCGGTACGCGCACCCGGCCAGCGGCTGCGCCGGCACCGCGACCCCGGCCTGGGCACCGTCCACCCCGTACTCGAACGAGCCATCGGTGCTGACGACCTCGCCGTCCTCGTACTCGCGGGTGAACTCACCGAGATACCAGATGCTGCCGCCGGAGTCCTGCGCGTACCAGTCGAACGTCTTCTCCACCAGCTGCCCGTTCTCGGTCACGATGTCACGCACCACCCTGGCCTCGATGCCGCGGATCATCCTGGTCCGGTCCGTCACCACCACCTCGACCCGCAGTCGGCCGTCTTGGGCATCGGTCTCGCGGAGCACCCACCGGGCACCGACCGGCATCGGCCAGTACGGGTTGTCGATGTCGGTGCTGAGGTCTGCTGGGTCCAGGTCGACCGGCTCGTCGGTATGCGGCAGCTCGTACGGGCCGGGCTGGTCGCAGCGGTCGCTTGCTGGCTGGCGGCCGGTTCCGTCGCTGGCCCAGGTGGCCGCGCCCACCGACGCCAGCACCGCAGCCGCGGTCACGACCGAAACCGCGGTCCCCCCGCTCCGGAAGGCTGCCTGCCGCTTGTCGCGCCTCATGATGTCTCCCTTCCCGGGCCTGGCGCCGACCGCCGGGCCCTGGGCACTACGGTGACGCAGCGTGGCCGTCCAGACACTGAACGCGCCGTACCAGGCCCGGTAACTTGCCGGCTTCGGCACTACAGCGGCGGGCTGTCTAGTCTGAGCGCACCCCAGCCCAGCGCCAGGAGAGCCGCATGCCGCAGACCGTCCGTGGAGTCATCGCACCCGCCAGGGGCGAACCGGTCACCGTGCGGGAGGTCACCGTTCCCGACCCCGGCCCGGGCGAGGCGGTCGTGCAGGTGCAGGCGTGCGGGGTATGCCACACCGATCTGCACTACCGCGACGGCGGCATCAACGACGAGTTCCCGTTCCTGCTCGGCCACGAGGCGGCCGGTGTCGTCGAAGCGGTCGGCGCGGGGGTCGAGGCCGTCGCACCTGGCGACTTCGTGGTGCTGAACTGGCGCGCGGTGTGCGGCAGCTGCCGCGCCTGCAAGCGCGGCCGGCCCTGGTACTGCTTCAACACCCACAACGCCGCCCAGCAGATGACGCTGGCCGACGGCACCCCGCTGTCACCCGCGCTGGGGATCGGTGCGTTCGCAGACAAGACCCTCGTGCACGCCGGCCAGTGCACCAAGGTCGCTCCGGCGGCGTCACCGGCCGCAGCGGGGCTGCTGGGCTGCGGGGTGATGGCCGGGCTCGGCGCCGCCATCAACACCGCCGGCGTCACCCGCGGAGACACAGTGGCGGTGATCGGCTGCGGCGGGGTCGGCAACGCCGCCGTCGCCGGAGCCCGGCTGGCAGGCGCGGCCACGATCGTCGCCATCGACGTCGATCCCAAGAAGCTGCAGTGGGCCACGGGACTCGGCGCCACCCACACCGTCGACGCGACCCGGGCCGACGTGGTCGAGTCCGTACGGGAGCTGACCGGCGGCTTCGGAGCCGACGTCGTGATCGACGCGGTTGGCCGGCCGGAGACGTGGCTGCAGGCTTTCCACGCTCGCGACCTCGCCGGCACCGTGGTGCTGGTCGGCGTCCCCACCCCGGAGATGAGCGTCGAGCTGCCGCTGCTCGACGTGTTCGGCCACGGTGGTGCGCTCAAGTCCAGCTGGTACGGCGACTGCCTGCCCGCACGGGACTTCCCGATGCTCATCGACCTGTACCTGCAGGGCCGGCTCGATCTGGACGCGTTCGTGTCGGAGACCATCGCGCTGGACGACGTCGAGGCCGCCTTCGACAAGATGCACCGCGGCGAGGTACTGCGCTCAGTGGTGGTGCTCTGACCGCCAGGGGGTCTGCTGCCACTGTGGACGGACTGCGC
The DNA here is from genome assembly GCA_030855835.1 of Actinomycetota bacterium. GTDB lineage: Bacteria > Actinomycetota > Actinomycetes > Propionibacteriales > Nocardioidaceae > JACCVL01. The sequence continues at coordinate 2,726 of JALYQN010000034.1, forward strand.
CGGGTGGAGGGTGTCGACGCCGCCCGGGGGGTCGCCCTGCTCGGCATGATGGCCGTGCATGTGCTGCCACCCCTCGACCCGGACGGGACGGTGTCGGCGATCGATGCGGTGGCTCGCGGCCGCTCGTCGGCGGCGTTCGCCGTGCTTGCCGGGGTTGCGTTGGCACTCGCCAACGGTGGCTCCCGACCGCTGCAAGGCCGGGTTTGGGCCGGCGCCTCCTGCGGGCTGCTGGTGCGCTGCCTGCTCATCGCTCTGCTCGGGCTGTGGCTCGGTGGCCTGGGCAGCGGGCTTGCGATCATCCTCGTCTACTACGCGCTGCTGTTCTGTCTTGCCGGTCCGCTGCTGGCGCTGCCGGCGCGAGCGCTGGGGGTGCTGGCGGTGGGGGTCGGGCTGCTTGCCCCGGCGCTGTCACACGTGCTGCGGGCGGACCTGCCGGCCTACCCGAACCAAGTCCCCAGCTGGGGTGACCTAGGTGCCCCGGAACGGCTGCTCACCGAGCTCGCCCTGGGCGGGACATACCCGGTGCTGGTCTGGACGACGTACCTGTGCGCCGGGCTGGTGGTCGGCAGGCTGCGGCTGTCGGCGACCCAGACCGCGTGGAAGCTGCTGGTGGGCGGGGCCGTGCTGGCGGTCGCCAGCAAGCTGGTCTCGTCTGTGCTCGTCGAGGGCGCGGTGGCAACCGGCTCCCTGCCCGGCGACGTCGGCCCCATGATCTTCCACGGCACCACCCCGACCGACAGCTGGTGGTGGCTGGCGATCGCCGCTCCGCACAGCTCCACCCCGCTCGACCTGGCACACACCACCGGCACCGCGCTGGTCCTGCTCGCCGCGATGCTGCTGGTCGCGCCGCGGGCCGAGGTCTGGCTGCGACCGCTGGCTTGGATGGGCAGCATGACGCTGACCCTCTACACCATGCACGCAGTGGCCCTGGCCTACGAGTGGGGGCCGGCCGACCGCGAGCAGCTATATCTCGCGCACGTGCTGGCGGCCTTCGCGATCGCGAGTTGCTGGCGGTCCTGGGCCCCCCGAGGTCCGCTGGAGCAGCTGGTGTCGTGGCCGTCGCGGCGCACCGCAGCACTCGTCGGCGGGTAGCAGCTCGGTCAGTAACCTAGTCGCATGCAGCAGCAGGTCCGCATCGACAAGGTGGTCACGTCCGGCACGTTCTCGCTCGACGGCGAGACGTTCGACGTCGACAACAACGTGTGGCTGGTCGGCGACGACGAGCAGGTGGTCGTCATCGATGCGGCCCACCACGCAGCACCGATCATCGCCGCCATCGGGGGCCGCGAGGTGGTGGCGCTGGTGCTCACCCACGGGCACGACGACCACATCGGTGCGGCCGGCGAGGTGGCCGCCAGCGCGAACGCGCCCACCTGGCTGCACCGCGACGACCGGATGCTGTGGGACCTGCAGTTTCCTGAGCCGCCCGGCCACGACCTCGCCGAAGGCACCGGCTTCGTCGTCGGTGGGGTGAAGCTGACGGCGCTGCACACCCCGGGCCACTCGCCGGGCAGCTGTTGCCTGTACGCGCCGGCGCTCGAGACCGTGTTCACTGGCGACACGCTGTTCGACGGTGGCCCCGGCGCCACCGGACGCTCGTACTCCGACCGGCCGACCATCGAGGCCTCGATCCGCGAGCGGCTGCTCACCCTCCCACCGCAGACCGTGGTGCACCCCGGCCACGGCACCGACTCGAACATCGGCGTGGAGGCGTCCCGCGAGCCCTTCAACCGAGGTGAGACCATGACCGCGTGACCGGTCATCCTGACGCACTGCACGAGCAGCCGCTGGCCCGCTTCGACCCAGAGGTCGCCGCCGCGATCGATGCCGAGCTGCACCGCCAACAGGCGACGCTGGAGATGATCGCCAGTGAGAACTTCGCCCCGGTCGCGGTGCTGCAGGCACAGGGCAGCGTGCTGACCAACAAGTACGCCGAGGGCTACCCCGGTCGGCGGTACTACGGCGGGTGTGAGCACGTCGACGTCACCGAGACGCTGGCCATCGAGCGGGCCCGGGACTTGTTCGGGGCCGCGTACGCCAACGTCCAGCCGCATTCGGGGGCCCAGGCCAACGCCGCTGCGATGCACGCACTGATCTCGCCGGGCGACACCATCCTCGGCCTCGACCTCGCCCACGGCGGGCACCTGACCCACGGCATGCGGCTGAACTTCTCCGGCAAGCTCTACCGCGTCGTGGCCTACCACGTGCGCAAGGAGACCTCGACGATCGACATGGACGAGGTGCGCTCGCTGGCCGAGGACCACCAGCCGGCCATGATCATCGCCGGCTGGTCGGCCTACCCCCGCCAGCTGGACTTCGCCGCGTTCCGGGCGATCGCCGACGACGTCGGCGCCGCGCTCATGGTCGACATGGCGCACTTCGCCGGCCTGGTCGCCGCCGGCCTGCACCCCGACCCGCTGCCGCACGCGGACGTGGTCACCTCCACTACGCACAAGACGCTGTGCGGGCCGCGTGGCGGCCTCATCCTCACCAACCGCGAGGACCTGGCCAAGAAGCTCCAGTCCGGTGTGTTCCCCGGCCAGCAGGGCGGCCCGCTCGAGCATGTGATCGCCGCCAAGGCAGTGGCGTTCAAGGCGGCCGCGACGCCGGAGTTCGCCGACCGTCAGCGCCGGACCGTCCACGGTGCCCGGCTGCTGGCGGAGCGCCTCGGCGCCGACGACATGGCGCGCGTGGGTGTCTCGGTGCTCACCGGCGGCACCGACGTCCACCTGGTCCTGGTCGACCTGCGCGAAGCCGGCCTCGACGGCCAGCAGGCCGAGGACCGGCTGGACGGGATCGGGATCACCGTCAACCGCAACGCGGTCCCCTTCGACCCCCGTCCGCCGATGGTCACGTCCGGCCTGCGGATCGGTACCCCGGCCCTGGCCACCCGCGGTTTCGGCCCGACCGAGTTCACCGAGGTCGCCGACATCGTCGCCGGCGCCTTGCGGCCAGAGCTCTCCGATGCCGAGGCCGGCGCTCTCGCCCAGCGGGTCGACCGGCTGACCGAGGCGTTCCCGATCTACCGCGACGTCGTCCCGTTCACCGCGTGAGGCCGCCGGCCGGGTGAGCGCGCTCCGGCCTGATCCGGTGCTGGCGGTCAGCACCGCCCTGCTCGCGGTCGTGCTCGGCGCCACCGGCGTGCTGGGGTGGTGGCAGCTGGCGGCCTGGCGGGACGCGCAGGCAGCAGACCTGGCAGCCCGCCTCGATCTTCGGCCGGTCGCCCTCGGCGACGTGCTGGGTCCGGACGAGGCCCTGCGCGGTGAAGACGTCGGCGTCCCTGTCACCGTGGTGGGCCGCTACGCCCCGGCCGCGCGCCAGCTCCTGGTCGGCGGCCGCCAGCAGGGCGACGCCCTCGGCTACTGGGTGCTGAGCCCGCTCGAGGTCGAGTCCACCGGCTCCAGCCTGCTCGTCGTACGTGGGTGGACGCCCCGCGCCGAGCGGCTGCCGCCGGTCCCTGCCGGTCGTGTGGAAGAGACCGGCGTGCTGCAGCCCAGCGAGGAGGGATCGGGCAGCGTGTCGGCGGACCGGGTGGTGGCGTCGGTACGGATCCCGGCCCTGGTCGCGGAGCTGCGGACCGATGCGTACGGCGCGTTCCTGCTGCGCACCACCCCGCAGCCGGCCGACCCGGCGGCCGGGCTCGCGGCGGTGCCGCCGCCCGAGCCGGACGACTCGTGGAGCGCCGGGCTCAGGAACCTCGCCTACGCCGCGCAGTGGTGGCTGTTCGGCGCGTTCGCCGTGTTCTGGTGGTGGCGAGTGTGCACGGACCGGTTGCGCAGCGCCCGTCGGTAGCCTCGGGGGGTGAGCGCCGCGCTGACCCGCTACCGGGTGATGGCCTATCTGGTGGGTGTGCTGCTGCTCGTGGTGTTCAGCGGCCCGCCGCTGCGCTGGTTCTCGCCGGAGGGATCGACCGCCTGGGAGATCGGGGAGTTCACGCTCAACACCGTGTCCCCGGTCCACGGTTTCCTGTACCTGGTGTTCCTGGTGGCCACGGCCTTGCTTGCCCGGGAGGCGCGCTGGCCCATCGGCTTCACGCTGCAGACGATGCTGCTAGGCACTGTCCCGATCGCCAGCTTCTGGGGCGAGCGGCGGGCCACCGCGCGAACCCGGGCCCGGATCGCCGCGCACCATCCGAACGGTATCGGCCGCGGGGCCGATTGACGGTGAGCTACCGGACGTCCGCCGGCTCGGGCGGGTGTCAAAGGGCCGGCGAGGGCGCGGCCGGATCGGTTGCCGGGTCCGTTTCCGAATCCGCGTCGGGTCGCGGCTGCGGTGTCGGTCCAGGGCCGGGCACGGTAGGGATCCGGACCGGCTCCGGAGCCCCGGCAGCACGGGCTCTGCTGGCAATCCATGCGACGGCTCCCGCGAGGCCGAGACCGAGCACCAGCTTGCGGAACCAGTGCGACCTCGGCTGCTCGCGGCCTACCACCGCAGGCTCCCTGGCCTTGCTCTCCCGGCTGCGTGCCTTGGCCTCCTTGCGCGCCTTGCGGGTCGGCTTCTCGGCTTGCTTGCGCGACTTGCGCGACTTGCGCGACTTACGGGTCGACTTCTCGGCCTCTCTGTTGCGGGTGCTGACCTCCTCGCGGGCCGCGTCTGCAGCCGCGGCGGCCGCGGCGGCCGCGGTGGCAACTGAGGACGTGGCCGCGGCAACCGTAGGCTGAACGTCGGCGCGGATCCGCTCGCCCGCCCTGGCGCCGAGATTCTTGGCGGAGTCTGTCGCGGTGTCCAGCGCCGCCCCGGCGCGAGAGCTCTTGCGGCGGACGTGCATCGGGTGGCCTCCAGCAGTCTGTGTCGACGTCTCGGCCCGGGGGACGGTTGCCCACCGGTCACCGGCTCATGGTTTCGCGGCTGCGCCGATCTGTCACCTCGGACCGTACCCGGCGCGACGTAGGATCGGCGTCGGTGCCGGCAACCGACCAGGCGCCGCACCCGTTGTCCTCGGAGCCACTCCCGGGGCACGGCCCCGAGCACCGAGAGGATCCGGCGTGAGCGAGTCCCTGCAGGCCACCTTGCGTACCAACCGCGGCGACGTCGTAGTCACCCTGTTCCCCGACCACGCGCCTACCACCGTCCAGAACTTCGTGGGGCTGGCAGAGGGCAGCAAACAGTGGACCGACCCCCGCACCCGGAAGCAGAGCAGCGAGCGGTTCTACGACGGGCTCGCCTTCCACCGGGTCATCAAGGGGTTCATGATCCAGGGGGGCGACCCGCTGGGCACCGGCACCGGCGGACCCGGCTACACCTTCAAGGACGAGTTCCACCCCGAGCTGAGCTTCGACCGGCCTTACTTGCTGGCGATGGCCAACGCCGGGCCGGGCACCAACGGCTCGCAGTTCTTCATCACCGTGCAGCCCACCACCTGGCTGAACTTCAAGCACACCATCTTCGGCGAGGTCGCGGACGGGGACAGTCGCGCCGTCGTCGACGCGATCGCGGCTACGAGCACCGACAGTCGCGAGCGGCCGGTCGAGCCGGTCGTCATCGAGCGCCTGGAGATAGCGCGTGACCCAGGGAGCCAGTAGCCCGGCCGGTACGGCCGCGCCGCGGTGTTACCGGCACGGCGATCGCGAGACGTGGATCCGGTGCCAGCGCTGCGGCCGGCCCATCTGTCCGGACTGCATGCGTCCCGCCGCGGTCGGCTTCCATTGTCCGGACTGTGTCGCCGAGGGCGCCCGTACGCAGCGGCAGGCCCGCACCGTCGCCGGCGGCCTCATCCCGAGCAACCCTGGCCGGGTCACCCTGGTGCTGATCGGCATCAACGTGGCGGTGTTCCTGCTGGTCCGGTTGGCGGGCTCCACGAGCCCGCTGTACGAGCAGCTGGTTCTGATCACCAGGTCGATCCCCTTCCTCGGCGTGGTCGGCGTCGACGACGGCGCGTGGTGGCGGCTGCTCACCTCGGCGTTCCTGCACGTCCAGCTGCTGCACCTTGCGTTCAACATGCTGGCGCTGTACACCTTGGGGCCGCCATTGGAGCGCCTGGTCGGTACCGCCCGGTTCCTGGTGATCTACCTGATCTGTGCACTTGCTGGCTCGGTCGCTGTGGTCTGGTTGGCACCCGAGCGGACCCCGACGCTGGGAGCCTCCGGCGCGGTGTTCGGCATCTTCGGCGCGGCGATCGTGTTGATGCGCTCGCGCGGATACGACGTCGGGTCGTGGATCGTCCTGCTCGGCATCAACTTGGTGATCACGTTCTACGTCCAAAACATCAGTTGGCAGGCGCACCTCGGCGGCCTGGCCGTGGGCGCGGCGCTGGGCCTGGTGCTCGCCTACACCCCGCGGGAGCGCCGGCAGGTCGTGCACCTGGGTGCCTTCACGATCACCGCCGCACTGCTGCTCGGCGCCGTGGCAGCACATGCACTGGTCTGAGCGCTGCCAGCAGATAGCCGTGATCGGCGTCGTCCACATTGGGGACAACCACTGTGGATAATCACAGGCCTGTCATTCAGCGGACGCATGGTGGACGCCGCGCGTTCCGGTGCAGGTCGACGGCCGGTCGGCTATTCCCACTGGGTCGCGAAGATGAAGCCGACCGCGATCAGACCCATGCCGGCCAGCAGGTTCCACCCGCCGAGGTCGGACATGCCGGGGATCTGCGCGCCGGCGATGTAGTACACGACCACCCAGAGCAGACCGACCAGCCAGCAGGTGAGCATGGCCGGTGCCGCCCAGCGCTTGGCCGCACCCGGGCGCTTCGGCACGGGCGCGGGTTTCGCCCGCCCCTGGTCGCGCTTCTTGCGCTGGCGGGACTCGGGCACCGGGCACCTCGGGTTCGATCGGACGGGCGTCAGTGCGACTAGCCTAGACGAGGCGGGCCGTGGAAACGCCAGCCGATCGTCGAGCCCACCGCCAGCCATGACCGATCGTCCAGCCCACCGATCATCGACGGGAGGCCGATGACTGCACCCGCGCACCGGCGCCGGCAGCTGCCCGGCGGCTGGCAGCTCGCCGTCCCCGTCGTGGCGGCGCTGGCCGGTGGGCTGTTTGTCGCCAGCGCGGTCAGCAGCGCCGGCACCGACCTGCGCTCGAGCAACACCGACCTGCAGACCCTGGTCGACACCCGTGCCGAGACGGTCGACGGCTTGCGCGAACGGGTCGAGGCGTTGCAGTCCGAGGTCGACCGGATCGGTGCCGGGGTCGCCGGCCAGGCCGTCCGGGATGTCCGCCGGCGGGTGGCCGCGGCCGAACCCGCCGCGGGGCTGACCGCCGCGTCCGGCGTCGGCCTGGCCGTGACGCTGGACGACGCACCCCTCGATCCGCCGCCCGAAGGCGCCGACCCCGCCGATCTCGTCGTCCACCAGCAGGACCTGCAAGCCGTCGTCAACGCCATGTGGGCCGGGGGTGCGCTCGCGATCAGCCTGCAAGATCAGCGGCTGGTTTCCACGACCGGCATCAAGTGTGTCGGCAACACCGTCGTGCTAGAGGGCATTCCCTACGCCCCGCCGTATCGGATCGAGGCGGTCGGCGACCCGGGACGGCTGCTGCGGGCACTGAACCGCGACGAGACCATCGACAGGTACCGCGAGTACGTCGAGGCATACGGCCTCGGCTTGGCCGTAACCACCGCCGAGCGGCTCACCCTGGCAGCCTATGAAGGCGAGCCGGCCATGGACTACGCCGAGCCGGCTTAGCGACAGGTCCCACATCCACCCGGGCGGTCGGTCGGGTCGGTGGGGGGACCCGTGGGCGGATCGGTCGGGTCCGTGGGTGGGCCGTTGGGCGGCTCGGTGGTCGTCTCCGTGGTCGTCTCGGTGGTGGGCTCCGTGGTCGGTTCGGTGGTCGGTTCGGTGGTCGGTTCGGTGGTGGGCTCGGTGGTGGGCTCGGTGGTCGTGGTCGGCGGGGACGTCTCGGCCGGTTCGGTGGCCACCACGATCGTGACCTGGTCGCCCGGCAGCGCCGCCTGGTTGGGCTGCGGGTTCTGGTCGATCACGATGCCCGCCTCGGCGTCCGACACCTCCTCGGTGGCGAACGGCTCCAGGCCGGCGTCCTCGATCAGGGCCTCCGCCTCCGCCTGGGTCTCGCCGACGACGCTGGGCACCAGGACCGGGCCGTCACTGAGCACCAGCGTGACGGTCGTGCCGGGTTCCACGGGGTCGCCCGCCTTCGGGACCTCGAGGACCAGGTTGCGGTCCTCCTCGCTCGGCTCATAGCGGAACCGGGCGCCCAGCTGCAGGTCGTCCAACTCTGCGACCGCTTCGGCCCTGGACAAGCCCACCAGGTCCGGCACGGCGACCGAGTCCGGGCCGGAGCTGGCCAGCACGGTGATGGTGCCACCCTCCGCCGCCTCTTCCCCGGCCGCTGGGTCGGTCCCGGTGACGGTGCCCGGCGGGTCGTCGCTGGGCTCCCGCGTCACCTCCACCACGAACCCCTCGCCCTCCAGCGTCTGGGTGGCCTCGCCAACGCGCTGCCCGACGACGTCGGGCACCGGCACGGTCGCCGGCTCGGGCCCGTCCCCGGACAACAGCCATGCGGCCGCACCCAGCAATGCGACGAGCAGGACAGCGA
>JALYQN010000061.1 GCA_030855835.1 Actinomycetota bacterium
CGCCGGGAGCGCCCAGCACGTCGATCCTGAGCAGGTCGACTATCCCGACGCCCCACCGGCGTTCGGCGCGCACTGGGGCACCCCAGCCGCCTTCCAGCGCAAGCTCTACACCGCCGACGACCGGCCCGAGGTGGAGGAGCTCGTGCACAATCTCGAGCACGGCTACACGATCCTCTGGTACGACGAGACCGTCGCCGACGACGCCGAGCAGATGCAGGTGGTCGAGGACGTCGCCGCCAAGTTCGACGTCGGCACCGCCGATGACCTGGACACCTACAACGCGAACAAGTTCATCGCCGCACCTTGGACAGCAGACGACGGCGAGTCGTTCGCCGACGGAGCGCACGTCGCCATGACCCGTTGGGCTGCCGAGGGCGACGACGCGGCCGCGGGCCAGGGACTCGGCGCTTGGCAGTACTGCGAGGAGCCCAGCGGGGAAGCCGTGGAGCAGTTCATGGCGGACTACCCGCAGGCCAACGCGCTGGAGCCCGACGGGCAGTAGCGCTCCGTCCGCGCCACTCGGGTCAGCCGGCGCCGAAGCGCACGGCGCCGTCGGGGATGCGCACGTCACAGCCGATCCGGGCACCTTCGCGCAGCTCGCAGCGGCCGCCGAGGCGGGCCCCGTCGCCGAGCACCGAAGCGCGCACCACGCATTCCGGGCCTACCGCCGAGCCGGGTCCGAGCGCCGACTGCCTGACCGTCGACGCAGGTGCCACCACTGCTCCGGCCATCAGGATGCTGCCATCGACGACGGCGCCGTCGCCCACCACGCACCCCTCGCCGAGCACCGAGCCGCCCACGACCCGGGCCCCGGGGTGCATCTCGGCGGCCGGGTGCACGAGCCGCTCTCCTGACGGTGTGGGAAGTGCGGGCGAGCGGACCAGGCCGCGCACCAGGTCGCTGGAGGTCAGCACCAGCGCCCCGGGGGTTCCGACGTCGGTCCAGTAGCCGTCCGTTCGATGGCCGACCAGGATCCGGCCGTCCCGCAGCAGCCGCGGGAAGGTCTCCCGCTCGACCGACACCACCGCTCCTGGAGGGACGGTGTCGATCACGGCCCGGCGGAACACATAGCAGCCGGCATTGACCTGGTGACTGACCGGGTCCGGCGACTTCTCCTGGAACCCGGTCACCCGGCCGTCGGCGTCGGTCGGCACGCAGCCGTACGCGCGCGGGTCGGCGACCACCGCCAGCTGCAGCGACACGTCGGCACCGCTGACGCCGAAGGCAACCACCTGCTCGGCCAGGTCGTGGTCCGACAGCTGGTCACCGTTGAGCACGATGACCGGGTCGTCGGCCCGGCCGTTCAAGTGGTCCGACGCGGCGCGGATAGCGCCGCCTGTCCCGAGGGGCTCCGGCTCGAGTACGTATGTCAGCCGGACCCCGTACCCGCTGCCGTCGCCGAAGACCGCTGCCACCTCGTCGGCGCGATAGGACACCGCGAGCACGACATGGTCCACACCCGCAGCCGCCAGCCGCGCCAGCTGGTGGGCGAGGAACGGCAGGCCGGCCACCGGGAGCACGTGCTTGGGGTGCCGATCGGTGAGTGGCCGCAGCCGGGACCCGAGACCACCGGCGAGGATCACGGCCTCCATCCCGCGAGCATGCACCCCCTGGCTACGGTGGCGCGATGTCCGTGGCCGGTCGTGCCGTTGACACGGTGCCCGCCTTGCTCGCGGACGTCTTCCGAGCCGACCCGTCCCGTCCCGCGCTCACCTGGCTGGACACCGGTTCGGGTGCCCGGACCGAGCTCAGCGTCGCCACATTGGCCAACTGGGTGGCCAAGACCGGCGGGCTGCTGCAGGACGAGCTCGACGTCGCCGCCGGTGACCGGGTGCTGCTGTCGCTGCCCACCCACTGGCTCGCGGTGACCTGGGCGCTGGGTTGCTGGGCCGTCGGGGCGGTGGTCCAGCCCGACGACCTGTCGACGACGGCGGCTCCGGAGGTCGAGGTGTTCGGCGACGACCGGTCCCCGCGTACGACCGGCCGGCCGGTCGTGGTCGGTCTCGCACCGTTCGGCGGGCCGGCGCGGGGCGGCGACCGGTCCGGTGGCGCACTGGATGCGGGCGCCGAGGTGCTGGGCCACCCCGACCACCTGGTGCCGTACGAAGCCGCACTACCCACGTCCGCGGCCTTGCTGACCGCGTCAGCCATCCTGGACCAGCGCAGCGTGCTGGCGAGCGCCCGGACGGTTGCCGAGCGCATCGGGCTCGGCTCCGGCGACCGGCTCCTGACCGACGCCTCCCCCGTCACCGCCGCCGGCCTGGTGGAGGTGGTGCTGGCGCCGCTGGTGGTGACCGGATCGGTGGTTCTGCTCACCGGACCGCACGACGCCTCGACGGTTGACCGGCTCGCCGGCAGCGAGCAGCCCGACGTGGTTAGGGTCACGCCATGACTTGGATGGTGACCGGCGGTGCCGGATATATCGGGGCGCATGTGGTCCGTGCGTTCCGCGCCGACGGCATCCCGGTCGTCGTCCTCGACGACCTGTCCAGCGGACACGAGTCGTTCATTCCCGACGGGGTGCCGTTCGCCTGCGGGTCGGTGCTCGACACCGAACTGCTGAACCGGACCTTCGCCGCCCACGACGTGGCCGGCGTGGTACACACGGCCGGTTTCAAGTACGCCGGCGTCTCGGTGCAGCGCCCGCTGCACACCTATGAGCAGAACGTCGAGGGGACCCGCCGGCTGCTGCGGGCAATGACCGACCACGACGTCGGCTGTCTCGTGTTCTCCGGCAGTGCGGCCGTCTACGGCACACCGGACGTGGACATCGTGACCGAGGACACCGCGAAGGCCCCGGAGTCCCCGTACGGCGAGTCCAAGCTGGTCGGCGAGTGGCTGACGGCGGCGACCGGCCGGGTCACGGGCCTCCGGCACACCAGCCTGCGCTACTTCAATGTGGTCGGGTCGGCCCACGACGACGTGTACGACACCAGCCCGCACAACCTGGTGCCGCTGGTGCTGGAGTCGCTCTCCGACGGTCGACGACCGTGGATCAACGGCGCCGACTACAACACCCCCGACGGCACGTGCGTGCGCGACTACCTGCACGTGGGCGATCTCGCCGACGCGCACGTGGCCGCCGCGAAGGCGCTGGTCGAGGGCCGGTCGCTGCAGCCGGCCTACAACCTGGGCAGCGGGGACGGCATGTCGGTCGCCGAGATCATGGCGTCGATCCGACGGGCCACCGGGATCACCTTCGAGCCCGAGATCGCCCCGCGTCGGCCGGGAGACCCGGACCGGATCGTCGCCTCCGGAGCCGCGGCCGCCCGGGACCTGGGCTGGCGGATGTCGTACTCAGTCGACGAGATGATGGCCAGCGCCTGGAGGGCCTGGTCCACCCGGTGACGGGATCCAGATTCCGCCGCGGATGGGCAAGGTCAGCCGAGGGTGCCGACGACCGGGTGCGCACCCACCGGCACCGCCGCGCCCAGCCGGAGCGGGCGGCCGGGCAGCAGGTGCAGCCGTCCGGTCGCTGCCAACCGGCCCACCAGGTCGGGATGGCTGCCCCGGTCGAGGTGGCCCACCCCGATCAACCGGTCGTAGCGGCGCAGGTCCGAGGCGATCGGGACCGGGTCCCCGAGACCGCCTGGCCCGTTGCCCGGCCACAGCCGCAGACCGCCGGCGCGGCTGCGCGTCATCAGGTCCGGCGCCCCGTCGGCGTTCCAGCGACCGACGCCGAGCATCACGGTCGGTGAGCCGATGGTGTTGCGCAGCTTGTATGCGGCGCCGAACCC
>JALYQN010000067.1 GCA_030855835.1 Actinomycetota bacterium
CCCGGTGCCAGCTGGCGCTCGTCTGCCTGACGGGTGGCAGCCATCACCCGCTGGAACGTCCGCTGCGAGGACTGAACCTTGCCCACCGAGATGGTGTCGGCCGGGTAGGCGCGCTCGAGGAACGCCGCCTCGGCGGCGGAGCCCGGGCCCTCCTCGGCCATCCCGGCGTTGCCTGGGACCGCCCGGCGCACCTGCTCGAGGTGCTGCCCCAGAGCGCCAGGTGCGCCCTCGCCGGCGCTCGGCGCGGCCGGCTTGGGGGTGCCGGCCGTGGTCACGCCGGCCACGGCTGCGGTGACCACGAGCGCGCCCACTGCGGCGGCGACCACGGACTGGCGAAGCTTGCGGTTCATCTCAGCACCCCCTCGGCTCGGGCCATGCAGGCCCAGATCGGCCCGACTACGGATTAACCGCGCCGGCTCGCTGGGACCTCAGCCTCACATGCAGGTCGTCGGGTGACAAGAGCCGCGGGTCGGACACGCCCGACCGCCCTCACGGCACCCCGGTCACCTGCGCCAGGCGGGCCAGGAGGAACCTCCGCTCGGCGCTGTCGGCGGTCAACGCCAACGCATCGCGGTACGCCTGCGCGGCTTCGGTGCTGCGACCGAGCCGGCGGAGCAGGTCGGCGCGGGCGGCCGGCAGGTAGCGGTATCCGGCCAGCGACGGCGAGGACTGGATCCGCCCGATCTCGTCCAGGCCCGCCCGCGGCCCGTCGGCCATCGCCACCGCGACGGCGCGGTTGAGCGCCACGACCGGCGTGGGCCAGGCGCCGAGCAGCAGGTCGTACAGGGCGACGATCTGCCTCCAGTCGGTGTCGCTCCACCGAGGCGCTTCGGCGTGTACGGCCGCGATCGCCGCCTGCAACGCTAAGCGGCCGGGTCGACCCCCGCGCAACGCGCTGCGTACCAGCGCGCGGCCTTCGTCGATCGCCACCCTGTCCCAGCCGGACCGGTCCTGGTCCTCGAGCAGCACGAGGCGCCCGCCGGCGTCGAGCCTGGTGGACCGGCGCGCGTCGGTGAGCAGGATCAGCCCGACCAGGGCGAGTGCCTCGCGCTCGTCGGGCATCAGCGCCGCCAGCGTGCGTGCCAGGCCCAGCGATCGCGCCACCAGGTCGTCGGGCACCAGTCGCCCACCGGTCGCGGCGGTGTGTCCTGCGGTGAACAGCAGGTGCACGACGGTGAGGACCGCGTCCAGCCGCTCCGGCAGCTCGGCGGCTCCAGGCACCCGATAGGGGATGCGTGCTGCGGCGATCTTCTTCTTCGCCCGCGTCACGCGGGCCGCCATGGTCTGCTCGGAGACCAGGAACGAACGGGCCACGTCAGCGGTGGGCAGGCCGCACACCAGCCGGAGGGTCAGGGCCACCTGAGCCTCCCGCGCGAGCGCGGGATGGCAGCAGCAGAACACCAACCGGAGGCGGTCGTCCGGGATCCCGCCGACGTCCGCGGGCGCGTCTGCCATCTCGCTCAGCGGCTCGAGCAGCAGCGGCAGCTTGGCGTGCAGCGTCTTGCGTCGTCGCAGCTCATCCAGCCCCCTCCGGCGGGCCGCTGTCGTGAGCCAAGCGCCGGGCGAGCGTGGGACCCCGTCCCGGCGCCAGCTCTCGACAGCCGCAGCGAACGCGGCGGCGGTGCAGTCCTCGGCGAGATCCATGTCCCTGGTGACCCGGGCGGTCGCCGCGAGCACGAACGCCCACTCCTGCCGGTACGCCTCGGCGATGGCGACATCGACCGCATCGCCGGCACCGCCGGACGCCTCCGCTCCCGTGAGCGGCTGTTCAGCCACCCGTCACTCGAGGACCATTACCGGTCGTACCTCGACGCCACCGAACGGTGCGGGACAGAGCTTGGCGATGGCCAGCGCCTTGTCCAGGTCGGCAGCCTCGATGAGGTAGTAGCCGCCGAGCGCCTCCTTCGTCTCGGCGAACGGTCCGTCGGTGACCACGTCGCCCCGGATCGACGTCGCCGTGCCCGTGGGCTGCAGCGCCTTCCCGTCGACGATTGCGCCACCTTGCTGGACGACCTGCTCGGTGAAGCGGTTGTGCGCCTTCATCACCTGGTCCCAAGCGCTCGGGTCCGGGTCGGCGTACGGCTTCTCGTCCTCGTAGATGAGGATCAGGTACTCGGCCATGGTGGTCTCCTCCACTGTTTCGGCGGCTCGGACCCGGTCGGGTCCAACGCCTTCTCGACGAATGAAGCGACCGCAGATCGACAGCTCTGGCGCTCAGACTGCAACGGCTTCGCCCCGCATGGTCCGGTAGGCGTAGCCCTGTGCGATGTAGACCACGGGGACCGCCACCAGCAGGCCGACGACGAGCGCGAGTGCGCCGAGCACGAACGCGAGCAGCGACGCCAGGAAGAAGACCACCATCGGCCCGAAGTTCTGGCCCACCAGTCGACAGCTGGCCTTGATCGCGTCGATGA
>JALYQN010000112.1 GCA_030855835.1 Actinomycetota bacterium
AGTCACCGGGCACCTGCGCTTCCTCCAGCTGCAGTTGCGGGAGGCCCAGTGCGCATCCCCGGGCCTGGGTCCCGAAAGCTTCTCGCCGGTCGAGGAGCTGACGATCGGGTCGACGAGCTGGCTGACCTGGGACGAGGCTGTGCCGCACGAGGTTGCCCTGGCCACCTGCCGGGTCGGCGACCTCGACCAGGAGACGGTCCTGGCCGTCGACGTCCCCGGTGGCGAGGACGTGGAGGAGCTCAGCGCCGACGACGGCTCCGTGGTCGGCCGGCTCGTACGTCGCCGGTGGCCGCTGAGCGCCGAGGTGCGCCTCAGCGGTACCGCCGACTCCGGCGCCACCCGGCTGCGGGTGGCGGTCGACAATGTCACCGCTACGGCGGGGGGGCCGGACAAGGCGGTGCTCGATAAGGACGGTGCGATCCGGCAGTCGTTCATCGGCGCCCACCTGCTGCTGGTGGCCGAGGGCGCGGAGTTCGTCTCGCTGCTTGACCCGCCCGACGGCCTGGCCGAGGCGGCGGGCCGCTGCGAGCAGCACCGGTGCTGGCCGGTGCTGGCGGGCCCGCGCGGCAGCGCCCGCGTCGTCCTCGGGTCGCCGATCATCCTGTACGACCACCCGGAGGTGGCTGAGCAGAGCGCCGGCGAGCTGTTCGACTCCACCGAGATCGACGAGATCCTCACCCTGCGGGTGATGACGCTCACCGATCAGGAGAAGGCCGAGGCCCGCGCGACCGACCCCCGGGCCGCTCAGATCATCGACCGCTGCGAGCAGATGACCCCCCAGCAGATGCAGCAGCTGCACGGCATCCTGCGCGACGTCGACCTCGCCGAGCTCGCCGACCTCCCGGTGCTGACCGAGCCGCCCGACCCCACCGACCTGTCCGGCACCGTCGGCTTCACCGACGAGGTGCCGTGGTGGGACCCGGCCGTCGACGGCGACGTGCAGCCGGAGACGGACGTCGTGATGATCAGCGGCCTGCCGGTGTCCAGTGGGAGCCTGGTGCGGATCCACCCGAGCCGGCGTGCTGACGCGCACGACATGTTCTTCGCCGACCAGGAGGCGCGGGTCACCGCCGTGCACCGTGACGTCGACGGCAACACCCACGTCGCGGTCGTGCTTCGCGACGACCCGGCCGCCGACATGCACGAGTGGTACGGGCGCTACCTGTACTTCGCCCCGGACGAGCTCGAGCCGCTGCCCCCGGACCTACCATGATGACAGCCCGGGTGTGCTGACCAACCAACCGAAGGAGGAGTCCTGATGAGAGGCCTCGGCAAGGCCACCGCGGTAGTGCTGACGGCGGGCGCGGTGGGCGCGCTGGTCGTCGGCGCGTTGTCGGTGCCGGACATCAAGCGATACCTGAAGATCCGACAGATGTGAGAGGGGCAGCCATGACCAACGCACCGCGGGACAACACCGAGGAGGAGCCGCAGGAGGCGCGCGGGGCCCCAGGTTCACGCGACACCGGCAGCGACGAGCCAGGCGGCGGCCCGGCGGACCGCCCGTCCGGCGGTTCCGACGAGGAGAGCGACACGTCAGTGAACCCGCAGGGCTCGGGAGACGACGCACCGGACCTGCCAACTGGAAGCTGAGGAGGACGCGATGAGCACAGCAGGCGACGACGACCGAGACCTGCCGCCGTACGACGACAGGCAGAAGGGCGCAGATGTCGACCAGACCGGCAGCCACCGGGAGGGCGCTCGCGTCGGGGGGGCCACCGGGCCGGTGGAGGACGACGAGATGAAGGATCCCGAGCCGGAGAGCACTCCGGGTGGCCGCACAGCCTCGCCCGCTGACGAGCAGCCGGCCGCGGACATGCCCGAGAACGAGCCGAGCGACCCGGGCACCGGACCCGCTCACGAGCCCGGCACCGGGCGCGCAGAGAACCGCGGGAGCTGAAGGCACAGTGAACGGGCTCGGATGAGCGGCGTGCTGGTGGCGGGGATCGGCAACATCTTTCTCGGCGACGACGGATTCGGGCCGGAGGTGGCCCGTCGGATCACCGCCGAGCCCGCCGAGGTGCCCCGGGGGGTGCGGGTGGTCGACTACGGGATCCGGGGGGTGCACCTCGCCTACGACCTGCTCGACGGCGTGGATGCGCTCGTGCTCGTCGACGCGCTCCCGGGGTCGGACCCACCTGGCACGGTGTCGGTGCTCGAGGTGGGCCGCGACGACTTTCCGATCGCAGGTGCGCTCGGCGTAGACGCCCACGACCTGCACCCGACGGCCGTGCTGGCCAGCGTCGAGCAGATGGGCGGTGAGCTGCCGCCCACCTACGTCGTCGGTGTGCAGCCGGAAGGCGTCGACGAGGGTATCGGCCTGTCCGCGCCGGTGGCGGCCGCCGTGGACGGCGCTGTCGCGGCGGTCCGACGGCTGGTGTGCGAGCTTGTCGCCAATCGGACGCTTGTCGCCAATCGGACGCTTGTCGCCGATCGGACGGGGGCGCAGTCATGTGCCTAGGGATCCCGGGCCAGGTAGTGGAGCTCGTCGACGGGTACGCCGACCAGCTGGCCCTCATCGACGTGGTTGGCGCGCAGCGGCAAGTCAACGTCGGGATGCTCGACAAGACCCCCGAGCCGGGCCAGTGGGTGCTCATCCACATGGGATTCGCGATCGAGGCGGTCGACGCCCACGCCGCCGCCACGGCACTGTCCGGGCTGCAGATGATGGGCAGCGGCATCCCTGACGACGACACCCGCGCCGGCCCGTGAGAATCGTCCGCGTCCGCCGCAGGGTCCGGGTGACCGGCGTCGTCCAGGGCGTGGGCTTCCGGCCGTTCGTCTACGTGACCGCCACCCGGCTCGGGCTGGCCGGCTCGGTGCACAACGACTCCGCCGGCGTGGTGGCCGAGGTCGAGGGCGCGGGCGAGGCGGTACGCCGGTTCGTCGTCGCCATGCGGGACGAGGCGCCGGCGCTGGCGAGCGTCGAGGACGTGGTCGTCCAGGCGCTGCCCACCACCGCAGGGACCGGCTTCACGATCGAGGAGTCCGCCCGCGAAGGCGGCGGCCGTACCCTGGTCGGAGCCGATGTGGCGACCTGTGCCGAGTGCGCCGCCGAGCTGGCCGACCCCTCCAACCGGCGCTACCGGCACCCGTTCATCTCCTGCACCCAGTGCGGGCCGCGGTTCACCATCATCACCGGGCTGCCGTACGACCGGCCGCAGACCACCATGGCCGGTTTCGCGATGTGCGCGGCCTGCGCCGGCGAGTATGCCGACGCGACCGACCGGCGCTTCCACGCCCAGCCGATCGCCTGCCACGACTGCGGTCCGAGCCTGGAGCTGGTGCGGCCCGGCGCCGAACCGGTTGAGGGCGACGGTGCCGTGCAGACAGCCCGAGCCATGCTTGCCGCCGGCCAGATCGTGGCCGTTAAGGGCATCGGCGGATACCACCTGGCCTGCGACGCCTCCGACGACGCCGCGGTCCGCGAGCTGCGGCGGCGCAAGCAGCGCGGCGACAAGCCGTTCGCGGTGCTTGTCGCCGACACCGCCGCGGCCCGCCGTCTGGTCGAGGTCGACGATGCCGAGCTCGCCGTGCTGACAGGCCGGCAGCACCCGATCGTGCTGCTCGCCAAGCGCTCCGGCGGGTACTTGTCCGATGCCGTCGCGCCCGGCAACCCCGACCTCGGGGTGCTGCTCCCGTACACGCCGCTGCACGTGCTGTTGATGGGGTTGCCGGGCGACCCGCCCGGCCCCGCTGCGCTGGTGCTGACGTCGGGGAACCTCGGCGGCGAACCG
>JALYQN010000128.1 GCA_030855835.1 Actinomycetota bacterium
GGACTGCTCCGGCTCCGCCGCCGGCCAGGCTGCCGCGGTGGCCGGCACCCGGCGGCACGGGCGGTGCGTCCTGGTCGGCGAGGGCGGCCAGCTCAGCCTCGACGTCAGCCGGGACGTCATCCACCGACAGCTCACCCTGATCGGCTCCTGGGTGTCGAGCACCTGGCGGATGGCCGAGCTGCTGGGGCTGCTGGTCGGCTGGGAGCTGCATCCAGAGCAGGTGGTCACCGACCGCTTCGGCCTCGACCAGGCGGATCAGGCCTACCAGCGTGCGGACGAGGGCTCCGGCGGCAAGGTCGGCATCGTCACCGACACCTCACCGCCGCAGGCAACCACCCCAGTGGGAGTAGGGAGCACACCATGAAGATGCGCCGACTTTTCGCGGTGGGAAGCGGGGTGCTGACTGCTGCGCTCCTGGCCGGCGGATGCGCCGGGGCGGGAGCGCTCGCCGGCGGGAGCGGCGGCACGTCGCTGGTCGTCGCGATCGTCTCCAACCCGCAGATGGAGGACGCGGTCGCGCTGTCGGACCAGTTCGAGGCCGACCACCCGGACATCGACGTCCAGTTCGTGTCGCTGGCCGAGAACGAGGCCCGCGCGAAGATCACGGCCTCGGTCGCCACCGGCGGCGGCGAGTTCGACATCGTGATGATCAGCAACTACGAGACGCCGCAGTGGGCCGCCAACGGCTGGCTGGTCAACCTGCAGCCCTACATCGACAAGACGCAGGGGTACGACCCGGACGACTTCATCCCCACGATCCGCGAGTCGCTGTCGTACGACGACGACATGTACTCTGTGCCGTTCTACGGCGAGTCGTCGTTCCTCGCCTACCGCAAGGACCTGTTCGAGCAGGCCGGGCTCACGATGCCCGCCAAGCCCACGTGGCCGGAGGTCGCCGAGCTCGCCGCCCAGCTCGACGACCCCGCGAACGATCTATCCGGCATCTGCCTGCGCGGGCTGCCCGGCTGGGGCGAGAATCTTGCCCCGCTCAACACCGTCGTCAACACCTACGGCGGTCGGTGGTTCGACGAGGAGTGGAACGCCCAGCTCACCGAACCGGCGTTCGTCGAGGCGGTGAACTTCTACGTCGACCTGGTCACCGCGTACGGGGAGCCGGGGGCGGCCGCGAGCGGGTTCGCCGAGTGCGTGACCCGCTACAGCCAGGGTCAGTCGGCGATGTGGTACGACGCCACCTCGATGGTGAGCACGGTGGAGTCGCCGGCCGACAGCACGGTGGAAGGCAAGAGCGGCTATGTCCAGGCGCCGGTGGTGGAGACGAACGCGTCGGGCTGGCTCTACACCTGGTCGCTGGGCATCCCGAACACCACCGAGTACCCGGACGAGGCATGGGAGTTCATCTCCTGGATGACCGACAAGGACTACATCCAACTGGTCGGCGAGGAGTTCGGGTGGGAACGGGTCCCGCCCGGTAGTCGGCTGTCGACCTATCAGATCCCGCAGTACGCCAAGGTGGCCAAGGCCTACTCCGAGCCGACTCTCACTGCGATGCGCGCGGCCGATCCGAACGACGCGACCGTGAAGCCGGTGCCGTACACCGGCATCCAGTTTGTCGGCATCCCCGAGTTCCAGGACCTCGGCACCCGGGTGAGCCAGCAGGTCTCCGCGGCCATCGCGGGGCAGATCACCGTTGAGGAAGCGCTCGCGGAGTCCCAGGGCTACGCGGAAAGCGTCGGCGACTCGTACCAGGGAGAGTGAGTGATGTCGACCGCAGCCGACACCAGGGCCGACACCGCGGCCGACACCGCGGCTGGCCAGACGACCCGGGGCGGGCGGCGTAGGGCCGCCAGGGACGAGGACGCCTGGCGGCGCCGGGCACCGCTGTTGCCGGCACTGGTGTTCGCGATCATCGTCACCCAGCTGCCGTTCCTGCTGACGTTGTGGTACTCGCTGCAGTCCTGGAACCTGGTCAACCCCGGCTCGCAGGAGTTCGTCGGGCTCGGCAACTACGTCGACGTCTTCGCCGACAGCACCTTCCGCAGCGCCGCGCTGAACTCCATCCTCATCACCGGCCTCTGCGTCGTTGTCGCGATGCTGCTCGGCATCGGGCTCGCGCTGCTGCTGGACCGGAAGTTCCTCGGCCAGGGCATCGTCCGGACCCTGCTCATCACGCCGTTCCTGGTGATGCCGGTGGCCGGCGCGCTGCTGTGGAAGACGACGATGTTCGACCCGGTCTTCGGCATCGTGAACTTCGTGCTGGGGCCGCTCGGCGCTGGTGAGACCGACTGGGTGTCGCAGTACCCGATCACGTCGGTGGTGGCCGCGCTGGTCTGGCAGTGGACGCCGTTCATGATGCTGCTGGTGCTCGCCGGGCTGCAGAGCCAGAGCCGCGACGTGCTGGAGGCGGCACAGGTGGACGGCGCCACCGGGTGGCGGACGTTCTCCTCGATCACGCTGCCGCACCTGCGGCGCTACATCGAGCTCGGTGTCCTGCTCGGCACCATCTACGTGGTCAACACGTTCGACCAGATCTACATGATCACCCAGGGCGGCCCGGGGACCGCCAGCTCCAACCTGCCGTTCTACATCTACCAGCGGGCCTTCCTCGGCTTCGACATCGGGCAGGCCGCCGCCATGGGAGTCGTCGTGGTCGCCGGCACCATCGTGATCGCCACGCTCACCCTGCGGCTGATCTTCACCAGCTTCACCGTCGAGGAGTCCTGATGGCCACCCAGACCGAGCAGCGCGCCGACACCGGTACCACCGAAGCATCTCCCGGCGGGTCGGGCACCAAGGCGCCTGGTCGCCGGTCCTCCGGCGAGACGCCGGGACGGGTGCGAGGGATCCTACTGACGGTGTTCACCTGGATCGTCGCCCTCGTCTTCTTCTTCCCGGTCTTCTGGATGGTCCTCACCGCCTTCAAGCAGGAGGCCGACGCCTACACCGACCCGCCCAAGCTGTTCTTCACCCCGACCCTCAGCCAGTTCAGCAACGTGTTCAACGGCGGGCTGTGGACATACGTGGCCAACTCCGCTTTCGCAACCGTGGTCTCGACGATGCTGGTGATGCTGCTGGCGGTGCCGGCGGCGTACGCGCTGTCGATCCGCCCGGTGAAGAAGACCCAGGATGTCCTGTTCTTCTTCATCTCCACCAAGATGCTCCCCTTGGTGGCGGTGATCGTGCCGCTGTACGTGGCAGCCGGGACCATCGGCCTGCTGGACAACATCTGGCTGCTGATCGTGCTCTACACCGCGATGAACCTGCCGATCGCGGTCTGGATGATGCGCTCGTTCCTCATGGAGGTGCCGCGCGAGGTGCTCGAGGCCGCCGAGATGGATGGCGCCAAGCTACCCACGCTGCTGCGCGAGGTGATGCTGCCGATGGTCGCGCCGGGCCTGGCCGCCACCGCGCTGATCTGCGTGATCTTCGCCTGGAACGAGTTCTTCTTCGCGGTGAACCTCACCGCCGTCCAGGCCGGCACCGTGCCGGTGTTCCTCGTCGGCTTCATCACCAGCGAGGGGCTGTTCTGGGCCCAGCTGTCTGCGGCGGCCACCGTGGCGTCGCTCCCGGTTATCCTGGCCGGCTGGGTGGCGCAGAAGCAGCTGGTCCGCGGGCTGTCCATGGGTGCCATCAAGTAGGCGAGCGACCCGCGTCCACATGTCGAGACGTCAGGCAGGATGACGACCGCTCGCAGTCCACAGGTTGTGCATAGCGGTCGTCCACAGCCGGCCGCGAGACCATTCGTCCTGACCCGGGTGTGGCCGGTACGGATATGGCGGCCCCGGCCACGTTGTCCACATCGGACGCGCCGACATGCACAGGGCTGCGGGCCACCTGCAGACGCGCGCAGAAATTCCTGTCCCCGAACCCCTTGGGGCGGTCAGGTTCCCAGCGTTAGCGTGCAGCGCACGTCATCGAGTGTGCAGCGGCGCAGCCGCCGGGAAACCGACAGCCGAGTCGCGGCAGATCGGTGGCGGACCGACCGGGAGACCGGCGGGCCGACCATGCGGGGCGACCCGGGTGGTGGCGCCACTGGCGTCCGGCCCCAACGGGCCC
>JALYQN010000136.1 GCA_030855835.1 Actinomycetota bacterium
GGACAGCCAGCCGCGGGTCAGTCGGGTCTTCGACATCTCGGTCCTGGCCGCGGCGGTCGCGCTGCTGCTCGGCACCGCCCAGATCGCCGGCTTCACCGAGGTCTCCGGGGGCGCGTTCCCGCTGGCCGTATGGCTGTGTGTCCCGCTGATCGCGGTGTTCGCGCGTTACCCCGTCCACCTTGATCGGCCGGCGGGCGCGATCGAGATCAGCATCGACTCCTGCGTGCTCGCCTATCTGGGCACCACGATGGACGAGCCGCACCAGGCGGTGCTGGTCTGGGCGGTCGGTGCTGTAGCCGCGCAGTGCGTTGACCACCGCCGGATGGCCGCCCGCCTGTTCAACATCGGCGTCATGATCGTCTCGGGGGTCGTCGCGCTGTGGCTGATGGACGTGCTCATAGGCCGGTACGCCACGCGGGAGACGTCGCTGGAGGAGTTCCTCGCGGTCATGGTCGGCTGCGCTGTCTACGTGCTGCTCGATCTCGTGATCTCCGAGATCTCCGTCGCCCTCGAGAACGGTGCTCCGATCCGCCTGTGGGGCGAGGCTGGGGTGCTGATCTCGATGGTCAGCGTCATCGCGGTTGACTCCCTCGGCTATCTGGCGGCGGCGATCCAACGGGGGTTGCCGCCCGGGGCGATGCTGCTGCTCGGGGTTCCGCTGCTCACCCTGCTCATCGCGGCCCGTTCGACCACCAGGGACCGCGAGCGCACCCGCCGGATGCGGGTGCTGTTCGACGTGTCCCGCTCGGTGCAGAGCCAGACCTCGACCGCCGACGTGCTGCGGCTGCTCCTGCCTGGGGCGAGGGAGCTGATCCGGGTACCTCAGACCAGGCTGGGCACCTCGCCGCCGGTCCAGGGTGAGGTGGGCGCGCGAGTGACCGACGGCACCCAGGACTGGTGGCTGGTCGCACCCAAGTGGTCCCGGCTGCGAGCCACCATAGAGTCCGACGCCGAGCACCTCGACCAGCTCGCGCTTGCCGGCTCCGAGGCCCTGTCCCGGCTCAAGCTGGCCGGGGAGATGACCCACCTGGCTCGCCACGACCCGTTGACCCAGCTGGCCAACCGCAGCGTGTTCCTGGACCGGGTCGAGCACGCCCTGCAGATGGCCCGGCGCCGGCGTGGTCGGATCGCGGTGCTGTTCTGCGACCTGGACGGCTTCAAGCAGGTCAACGACCGCTTCGGCCACAGCGGCGGGGACGCGGTGCTGGTCGCGGTCGCCGGCAGGATCCGTGCCTGTGTACGGGTGAGCGACACCGTCGCCCGGTTGGGCGGCGACGAGTTCGCGATCCTGCTCGAGGATGTGCGCCACCCCGAGAGCATCGACCGGGTCAGCACCAGTGTGCTGGCCGCCGTCCTCGAACCGGTCGCGGTGCACGACCACACCGTCACCGTGAGCACCAGCATCGGCATCGCCACCTCCGACGGAGCCGACTCAGGTGAACAGGTGCTCCGCAGCGCCGACATGGCCATGTACGAGGCCAAGGCACTGGGCAAGAACGGCATCGCCCGCTACCAGGACGAACTCGGTACGGCCAGGGTGCGCAAGCTGGAGATGATGGACGCACTGCGCAAGGCGGTGGGCACCGGGGACCTCCGGGTCGTCTACCAGCCCATCATCGAGGTGCACTCGGGGAAGACCGTCGGCCTGGAGGCGTTGGCTCGCTGGCAGCACGGCAAGGACGACATCCCGCCCGGACAGTTCATGCCGCTGGCCGAGGAGACCGGCATGGTCGTGCCGCTCGGCGAGCACGTGCTGGACATCGTCGCGCGCGACGTGAGGGCGGTCCCCAACCTCGAGAATCTGTCGAGCTCCGGGATCAATATCGGAGTGAACATCTCTGCCCAACAGCTTCGCTCGCCTGCCTTCGTGGACAAGGTCGGTGCCACGATGGACTCGCTCGGAGGTCTCGCCCTCGTGCTGGAGGTCACCGAGCGCGACGTGGTGCGCGAGGAGCCGCTCTCGATGCGCACGATGGAGCAGCTGGTGGCGGCCGGGGTGCGACTGGCCGTGGACGACTTCGGCGTCGGCTTCTCCTCGATCGGCTACCTGCAGAACCTGCCCGTGCAGATCCTCAAGACCGACCAGTCATTCGTGGCCAGCATCGACACCAGCGCACGCGCCGCCGAGCTGTTGCGCTCGATGATCCTCATGGGCCAAGCCCTCGGCCTCGACATCGTGATCGAGGGGGTGGAGCGTCAGTCGCAGCTCGACCGCCTGAGGCAGATGGGCCACCACAACATCTACGCTCAGGGTTTCCTGCTGGGCCGGCCGATGACGCTGCCCGAAGCCATGGCCACGCGCGCGCCTCGGGTCCCTCAGCCGCGAGCGGTCACGTAGTCCACCAGCTCGTCGCGGGTCAACGGCTGGCTGAGATGGAATCCCTGGGCATGGTCGGCGCCGAGCTCGCTGACCACAGACAGCTCACGGGGCGTCTCGACCCCCTCCGCTGTGACGGTGAGGTCCAGCAGGTGACTGAGGTCGATCATCGACGCGACGATGGACCGCGAGACCTGGTCAGTGGGCAGGTCGGTGGTGAAGCTGCGGTCGATCTTGACATCGTCGAACGGGAACTGGCGCAGGTAGTTGGGCGAGGAGTACCCGGTCCCGAAGTCGTCCAGCGACAGTCGTACGCCGAGCATCTTGATCTCGTGCAGCACGGCGAGCGCCCGGGCTACGTCGGCGAGGAACACAGTCTCGGTGACCTCCAGGGAGATGCAGGTCGCATCTGCGCCGGTTCGGTCCAGGACGCGCGCGATGGTCTGAGCGAAGGCGGGCCCCATCACCTGGTGGGCGGACACGTTGACGGCGATCCTGGGCACGGCGAGACCGTGGGTGCTCCACGTCTGAAAGTCCTCGCAGGCCTGGCGCAACACCCATTCGCCAAGCGGCAGGATCATTCCGGTCCGCTCGGCGCTGGGGATCACCACCTCGGGCATCACCTCGCCACGCTCCGGGTGCCGCCACCGCAGCAGGGCCTCCACCGAGATCAGCTCGCGGCTGTGAACGTCGACGATGGGCTGGTAGACGAGGTCGAGCTGTCCGCGCGGCTGGGCCTGCTGCAGGTCGAGCTCCAGCTCATCGCGACGGTCTGCGGCCAACCGGGCGGCAGGGTCGCTGACCTGAAGCTGACCACCCCCTGAGCTCTTGGCCTGGTACATCGCGAAGTCGGCATCGCGGAGCAGTGCTTCGGGCAGGTCTTGCCCGAGACCGGAGAAGGCCACACCGACGCTGGCGGTCATCACGATGTTGTGGCCGGCCAGATGGAAGGGCGCGGACATGGCCTCGGTGACCCGGCGGGCAACCGTCTCGGCGTCGGTCCTGTCCTGCAGGTCCTCGCACAACACGACGAACTCGTCACCACCCAGCCTGGCGAGGGTGTCTCCCGGTCGCAGCGTTCGGCTCAGCCGCCCCGCGACGGCGGTGAGCAGCTGGTCCCCTACGTGGTGCCCGTACCGGTCGTTGACGGACTTGAAACCGTCGAGGTCGGCGTACAGCACCGCCGCGATGCTGTGGGAACGCCGGGCGCGGGCCACCGCCTGTTCGAGACGTTCCTCCAGCAGGGTGCGGTTGGCGAGGCCGGTCAACGGGTCGTGCAGGCTGTGGTGATTGAGCCGGGCCACGGTCGCGGAGGCGTCGATTCGGGCCTGGGCGTTGAACAGGTAGGCGGCGGCGACGTCGGCGAGGACACCGGCAGCCCGCAATTC
>JALYQN010000190.1 GCA_030855835.1 Actinomycetota bacterium
ACGCTGGTCGTCGCCGGCAACGTCCTGCAGCAGTGGCCCGACCGCAGCCGCGAGGCGACGGTCTCGCACAAGTAGGGGGGCTCTTCGGAGTTGAGACCCACTGCGGCCGCCGCCAACATGTCGAAGCGCGTTCGGTCGCGAAGTCGGCGCCGGTAGCCGAACCCCGTGGGCGACGGGCGCTACTGCGGCGCGTCCTCGCCCACCCGCAAGTCGATCGACTCACGGATCAAGTCGGCGTGGCCGGTGTGGCGGGCGTACTCCTCGATGAGGTCGATGACCACTCGGCGCAGGTTGGGTGTCTCGGACCCGTCGGATATCTCGAGCAGACGGTCGAGACCAGCGTCGGCGAGTACCTCGCTGACCGCAGCCTCCGAGCGTGCGACGGCCTCGAGCCATAGCTTCCGCAGGTCCTCGGGGGAGTCGTCCGCGGCTGACGTCCAATCCCAATCTTCGTTCTTCGCTATCGGCGCCCAGACGGCCGGGTAGTCACGGGCGAGCAACTGGTGGGTGAAGTAGTGATCCTCGACCAGGGCCAGGTGCTTGACCAGCCCGCCAAGGGTCACCGTGGACGGTCCGAGGGTGCGTCGCATCGCGGTGGCGTCCAGCGCACCGGTCTTCCAGGCGAAGGTGCGCCGGTTCCGGTGCAGCGCGCCGAGGAGAGCCTCGACCTCGTCTGGGGCAGCGGAGAAGGGACGCGGGATCAGCTCCTTGGATTCGCTCATGCCGACGAGGGTAGGGCGTTGTGGGACAACTCTTTCCGGGCGGACAGATGCTTGCACACCAGAACCCCACAACTCATCGGGCCGTGACAAGCGAGTTGCCCGCCCGCGCGGTATTGGAGTTCAGATCACCTACCGACGCGGCCTTGTCTGCGCATCGGTCAGTGTGCGGCGGTTCGATTGCTGTCAAGGACACTCGGCGCATGACTACTCCGACGGATCACTGCTCCACGCCCGCGCTGCTCCGCTGCGGCACCGTCCTGGGCGTTCGGGAGGATGCTTGCCAGATCCTCGGGCACGGCCAGCACTCCTGGGTGCGGTACGCGACGCTGTTTCCGTCACCCCGGACAGAACGGGTGTCACCGGGGCACCTGGTAGCCGTCACGCTCGCGCCGGACGGCGTCGACGTGGTGGTTTGGCGGTGGTACGACGCCGTAGTGCTGGGCGAGGAGGCCGGTCTGATTCGGCTGTGGGAGCCGTCGCATGGCGAAGTTGTCGCGCAGCCTCGCCGCGTCCACCTGCCGCGCTTGCCAGGGACCCGGGCGTATCTGTCCGCCGGCTTACCGGGTGCCGAGTGGTGGGTCGCTGGTGCCGTCGCTGCCCGCGCCGAGGACGCGGACGTCGAACTCGACGAGGTCGAAGACTTCTACACCGACCACGACCTCTGGGGGCGTCTCGTCTGAGCATCCGGTGTCGGACAACTCGTCGAAGTCATTTTCGGGGAGACGCACTTGCAACGCTGCCCGGCGTGGAGGTGCAGGTGCAAATGCCGGACGACCCGATGGGGCGGGTACTGGATCGAACGGGCGATCAGGTGTCGGAGGTGGCCGTGGTCAGCGCTTTGTCCAAGATGTCAAGGCCGAGGTGAAGTTCCTCCGTGGTGACGGTGAGTGGTGGAGCGATGCGGAAGACCGCTCCCATGCCCGGCAGTTGCACGATGTTCATGTGCAGCCCCTGGGCCAGGCATTCGGCGGTGACACGGTGGCCGAGGTCCTCGGCGGGGGTCTTGGTCTCTCGGTCAGTGACCAGCTCGATGCCTTGGAGCAGTCCGCGCCCGCGGACGTCGCCGATGCACTTGTGGCGTTGGTGCAGGTCCTGCAGCCGGTCGTTGAGGATCTGGCCGCAGTGGCGGGCACGGCCGACCAGGTCGTCGCGGTCGAGGATGCGCAGCACCGTGTTGCCGACGGCAGCCGGCAACGGGTCGGAGACTTGGGTGGTGAGGAACAAGAATCCGCGCTCGTGACAGCGCTGCTCGATTTCGGACGAGGTCACCACAGCGGCGACCGGGAGGCCGGCGCCCAGGGTCTTGGACAAGGTGAGGATGTCTGGAACCACCCCGGCGCGTTCGAAGGCGAACATGTCACCGGTCCGACCCAGCCCGGTCTGGGCTTCGTCGAGGATCAGCAGCATGCCGCGTTCGGTGCACTTGTCCTGGAGGGTTGGGAGGTAGCCCGGTGGGAGGTCGAGGACGCCGCCTGAGCTCAGCACCGGCTCGACGAGGCACGCAGCAAGCGAGCCGGCCGACTGCCGGTCGACCAGGTCGAAGGAGAAGTCCAGTTCGGATCGCCAGTCGTAGTGACCGTCGCCCGCGAAGGCGCTGCGGTAGGGGTTGGGGGCAGGGATCGCGAAGTTCCCCGGTGCGGGTGGACCGTAGCCGCGGCGCCCGGCGCTGTAGGTCGCGGCCCGGGCTCCGGCGGTCATCCCGTGCCAGGACTGGGCGAAGCTGACCACCTCGTATCGGCCAGTGAACAGCTTCGCCATCTTCAGCGCGGCCTCGTTGGCCTCCGCGCCGGTGGTCAGCAACAACGACTTCTGCAGTGGCTCCGGTGTGGCCTCGGCCAAGGCGCGGGCCAGATCGACCACCGGCTGGCTGAGCATGCCGCTGAACAGGTGATCCAGCCCGGAGACGTACTCGGTGACCGTGTCGACGATGTCGGGGTGGGCGTGGCCGAGGATGGCGCTCATCTGCCCCGAGGTGAAGTCGAGAATGGCACGACCGTCGGTGTCATAGACGAACGAGCCCTCCGCTCGCACGATCACCGTCGACGCAAACGGGCCGGCGTAGCGGACCAGATGCCGATCCACCTCGCCCCAGAACCCGTTCTCGGACATGCAAACAACTCCCTCAGTCGATCTCACCGGCCGGCCCATCGTCACCCGGCCCAGGCTCCGGCCGCAACGCCATGTCCCGCGCGCGTGGGGTGACCGCCGCGGTCGAGACTTCCGAAGTCCTCCTCCTGGTTCGGACCGGCACTCTCGGATACCTCGAGGGCGTGCCCTCTTCCCGGCGCAACCCCATGCCTAGTTGACTGGCTGGCCGTGCGGCGATGGGGATCGGTCAGCGGCGCAGGGCATTGCCCCTGGCTGATCGTGCACCCAGGACAGGCTTGACCCTTCGGCTGGCGCTCAGCCCTGCCGCGCCGGGAGCAGGCAGAACTCGTTGCCGGAAGGGTCAGCGAGGACCCGCCACGGCAGGTCACCCCAGTCTGGGTGGAGCTCACGCC
>JALYQN010000214.1 GCA_030855835.1 Actinomycetota bacterium
CTTCCGCAACTCCAGCCTCTACGTGCCCAACCGGTACGTCGCCGGTGGCCGCACCACCGACGTAGCGATCGCCGACACCTGCGAGCGCGGCGACTGCCGGATGTACATCACGCCGGCCGGCGGCGGGGTGTGGCGCACCGACGACGCCTTGGCCCGTCCGGTCGACTGGACCTACCTCGGCGGTCCGCTCGGCATCAACGCCGCCGGCTCGGTGACGATCGACCCCAACGACCCCTCCGGCGACACCATCTGGGTCGGCACCGGTGAGGCCAACATCTGCGGCAGCGGTTGCGTCGCCGGGGTCGGTCTCTATCGGTCGACCAACGGGGGCGACACGTTCCAGGGGCCGCTCGGCCGCAACCTGCTCAGCGGCAAAGGCATCGGCGAGATCGTCGTCGACCCGCGTGACAACGACACGCTGTACGTCGGCACCACCACGGCGCTGCGCGGGATGTCCTCGGTGTGCTGCACCGGGGTCACCCGGCCGGTACCGGGCGCGGCGGAGTGGGGACTGTACAAGTCCACCGATCTGGGCCAGTCGTGGCGGATGGTCCACAACGGCACGGCGGACGAGAGCCGCTGCACCGGCTCGGGCGACCAGTTCCTCAACCTCGAGGCCTGCTCGCCGCGCGGCGTGCGCCACGTCGAGCTCGACCCCACCGACCCGGACACGGTGTACGCCGGGTCGTACGCGCGCGGCATCTGGCGGTCCACCGACCGGGGCCGCACCTGGGTGCAGATCAAGGAGTCGCTGGACGAGACGATCATCCAGACCCGGCCTGCCTTCGACGTCACCACGCTGCCGAGCGGCGATACCCGGATGTATGTGCACGAGGGCAACTTCGGTACCCCGTACTCCCGGCTGTTCCGCAGCGACGACGTGTCCACCGGCACCCCGGTCTTCTCCGACCTGACCAGCGCCAACCCGGCCGACTCGGGCTACGCGACGTACAACCAGTGCGAGGGGCAGTGCTGGTACGACCTGTTCGTTCACACGCCTGAGGGCTCCCCGGACGTCGTCTACACCGGAGGGTCGTACGTGTACGGGGAGGCCGGCGGCATCTCGAACAGCCGCGCCGTGGTGCTGTCGACCGACGCCGGCGTGTCTGGCACCGACATGACCTTCGACGGCACCGACCCGGTGCACCCCAACGGCCTGCACCCCGACCAGCACGCCCTGGTGACCGACCCGGACAACCCGTTCCGGTTCTTCGAGGTCAACGACGGCGGCGTCATGCGCTCTACCGGCCAGTTCAGCGACATCTCCGCGACCTGCGACGACCGCGACCTCACCGGCGCCGCGCTACGCCGCTGCCGGCAGCTGCTGTCCCGGGTGCCGGAGCGACTGATCGGGATGAACGAAGGGCTGAACACGCTGCAGTTCACCAGCTTGTCGGTGAGCCCATTCGACGCCGACCTGGTGCAGGGCGGGACTCAGGACAACGGCACCTGGCAGACCAACGGCGACCCGGTCACCTGGCGCAACACGATGATCGGTGACGGCGGCGCCTCCGGGTTCTCCCGCGCGAACCGCAAGTTCCGGTTCCACAACTTCTTCGACGCCACCACCGAGGTGCAGTTCTCTGGCGGCAAGATCGGCCGGTGGATCTACACTGCCGACCCCATCGATTTCCACCCCGGCACGCAGTTCTACGCGCCGGTCATCAGCGACCCGGTGGTGCCGGGCACCATGTTCGCTGGCACCGGCATCTCGGTCTTCCGGACCAGGACCTACGGTCTCGGCGACCGGTCGCGGGCGGAGGCGCAGCGGATCTGCAACACCTGGACCGGCACGTTCGAGGCGCGGTGCGGGGACTGGAAGCAGGTCGGCCGGATACCGCTCAGCAGCGGGGCGTACGGCGGGCGCGCGGGCACCGATCTGGTGCCCATCGGCGTCGCCGCCATCGAGCGCAACCCTGTCAACGAGAACATCGCGTGGGCCGCAACCAACACCGGCCGGGTGTTCATCTCGACCGACGTCGCCTCCGCCAACCCGAGCCGGGTCAACTGGCGACGCATCGACACCAGGTCGCCCGACGACCCGCCGCGCTTCGTCAGCAGCATCTACCCCCACCCGGACCGGCCGGATGTCGCGTTCGTCTCCTACAGCGGCTACAGCTCGACCACCCCGACAACCCCGGGGCATGTCTTCCGGGTGCGCTACGGCAGCGGCAAGGCCACGTGGACCGACTTGTCGTCGAACCTGCGGGACCTGCCGATCACCGACCTGGTCCGCGACAACCGCACCGGCGACCTGTACGCCTCCACCGACTTCGGTGTGCTGCGTCGGGCAGCGGGCGCGGGCGGCTGGCGGCTGGCGGCCCCCGGCATGCCCAAGGTCGAGGTGGCCGGCCTGACCATGCTGTCCAAGCAACGGGTCCTGTACGCCGCCTCCCACGGCCAGAGCGCGTTCGTGCTCAGGCTGGGGCGCTGAGCAC
The DNA here is from genome assembly GCA_030855835.1 of Actinomycetota bacterium. Classification (GTDB taxonomy): domain Bacteria; phylum Actinomycetota; class Actinomycetes; order Propionibacteriales; family Nocardioidaceae; genus JACCVL01. Next base: position 2,439 of record JALYQN010000214.1, read on the forward strand.
CCGGCCGACCCCTGTGCGCGTTGCCGGCTGGCGCTCGATCGGGGCGCTGGTCGCCGCCGTGTTGTTCGCGGCACCGCTGCTGCTGCTCGTGTCGGGCTCCCTGCGGC
>JALYQN010000218.1 GCA_030855835.1 Actinomycetota bacterium
CGGCCAGGTCGGCGTCGGAAAGCTCTGGCGAGTCGTCGGCCCGCTGCTGCTCGTCCGATGCGCCGAGCAGGTCGTCCAGGTCGCCGGACACGTTGTACGCACCGGCCCGGAGCTCGCCCACCACGGCCCGGGACCGCTCCCGCACCCATGCCCGGTGCTCGGGCGGCAGCACGATCCGGGTCTGGTGGGGCCGGGACCGCAGGGCCGGCAGGACGGCGGTGGTGACGACGCGGCGGTACTGCCGCTCGTCCAGCCGGCCGCCGAGCCCGGCGTTGAGGCGGCGCAACGCCTCTGCCTCGACCATGCCCAGCGCCGGGTTGTTCAGCGCCGCCATGGCCGGCGCCGGGTTGTTCAGCGCCGGATTCGTGGCCGCCGGGCCACCGTCCCCGGCGGCCTGCAGGACATCGGGGTCCAGACCCGTAGCCTCCGCAAACCGTTCCAGCAGCAGCCGCGGCGGCGAACCGGCCGGCGGGACGGTCACGACATGGATTCGCCCAGCCGGCACTGCGCGCTCCCAGGCGGACAGCACTTGCACGAGGTCCTGCCGGCGCCAGAACAGCAGTGCTGGCGGGGACGCCCGGCGCGGGTCGCGCAGCTCGCTGAGGAAGTCCGACCATTGCTGCGTCTCGCCGCCCTGGACCCGTTGCTGCCAGGCCGCCGGGATGACGCGGTCCAGGTCCCGGGCGGTGACCACCACGTGTACGTCCGCGGGGGCGAACGCGCGGACCAGCCGACGTACCTGCGGCTTGCGGGCAGCCGCCAAGGACTCCTCCGAGATCACCGCCGTGGTGCCGTCCCAGGCCCGTACCTGGTCGACCAGCACTCGCCAGGAACCGGTGGCCGCCCGCATGTCCGCGCCCTCGGGGCGGCGGCCGAAGAAGTCCCACGTCGCCAGTCGGTGGGCGTTGTGGGACTCGCCGGGGATCAGCACGCCGGTGGTCGCGAGCGCCTGCTTGCCGGCGCACAACGCCTGCTGCACGTGGGAGGTCGCGGTCTTGGGCGGCCCGATGTGTAGGTAGACCCGCTCGGTCATGGCTGTCCGAGGTGGTCGCGGAAGAAGTCGACCTGCAGCCGCAGCAGGTTCTCGGCGACGGCCTCCTGCGAGGCCATGTGGGTGACCCCCGACAGCGGCAGCACGGTGTGGGGCTTGCCCGCGGCCAACAGTGCCGACGACAGCCGGAGGCTGTGCGCGACGACGACGTTGTCGTCGGCAAGGCCGTGGATGATCATCAGCGGCCGCTCGAGCCGCTCGGCCAGCGGGGGGAGGGAGTTGTCGTCGTACACCTGCGGCTGGACGTCGGGATGCCCCAGGTAGCGCTCCTTGTAGAAGGTGTCGTAGAGGCGCTGGTCGGTCACCGGCGCACCCGCCACCGCGCAGGAGAAGACGTCTGGTCGCATCAACACCGCGTACGCCGCGAGATACCCGCCGAACGACCAGCCCCGGATGCCGACCCGGCCGGGGTCTACGTCGTCGGGGTACGTCGCCGCCACCCCGGCCATTGCGTCGACCTGGTCGGCCAGCGGTACCGCGGCGAGCCGGTCGCGCACCGCGCGGTCCCAGGCCGGGCCTCGACGCGGTGTGCCGCGGCCGTCGGCAACGACCACGCAGAACCCCTGGTCGGCCAGCCATTGTGACTCCAGGAACGCGCGGGACGCCGCCACGCACCGCAGCCCGTGCGGCCCGCCGTACGGGTCCATCAGCACCGGCAGCCGGCGCGAGCCAGGTACGTGGTCGCGGGGGAAGAGCACGCCGGTGCGCAGCTCGCGCTCGCCGAGCCGCAGCATCGTGACCCGCGGCCGAAAGCCGGCGTACGCCTGGTGGTTGACCAGCTCGCGCCGCTCGCCGGACGCAACCACGAACACGTGCGTGCCGTCGGCGTCGAGGCCGCCACGACTGACGGCCCAGGTGCCGCCCGAGACGGTGCCGGTGTGGGTGGCGTTGCCCTCGGTGGTGGCCCCCGGCGCCACGGTGCCGTCCCAGCCGATCCTGGCGAGGTGCAGCTCGGTCGGTTCGGCGGTGGCCTGGACGAGCACCCCGTCGTCGTCGACCGACTCCACCGACAGCACCTGCAGGAGCTCGGGCCCGATCGGGTCACCGTCGACGTACACCCGGTTGGTGTCGCTGAGGTGGTCGGCGCCGACGGTCACCAACCGCCCGTCCGGTGACCAGGCCGGCACCCCCTCATGGGCGTCCAGCCAGACGTCGTCGTGCTGCTCGGCAAGAACCCGGGTGGCGCCGCTCAGCCGCTCGCCGGCGGTCTCCGCGGCCAGCACCTGCGCGTCGCGCTGGTCGCGACTCATCACCTGCAGCAGCGGCGCGCCGTGGGTCGACCACGAGACTCGCAGCAGGTACGGGAACGCCGCCCGGTCCCACTGCACCTCGTGTCGGGAGCCGTCCAGGCGCACCCACCACAACGTCACGTCGGCGTTGGTGGTGCCGGCCGCCGGGTAGCGCACCGCCACGGGCTCGCGGTCGGGGTTGGCCGGGTCGGCGATGTGCCACAGCGGCACGTCCTGCTCGTCGTACCTCTCCACCAGCAACGACTCACCATCGGGAGACCACCAGAAGCCACGGTGCCGGTCCATCTCCTCTGCGGCGACGAACTCGGCCTGTCCCCACACCACGTGCTGGCCGTCGGGCTCTACCACCGACCGCTCGTCGGCGCCGTCGGCGGTGACGACTCGGAGTGCCCCGGTGCTGGCGTAGGCGACCCGCCGACCGGTGGGGTCGAGCCGTGGGTCGATGACGGCACCCACCGACGGCAGCTCGCGTACGTTCCCGGTCTCGGCGCCGGGCTTGGGCACAGTGGCGAGCCAGAGCCGCCCGGACAGCGCGAAGCAGGCGTGGTCACCGTCGCGGTCGGTGGCATAGGCGACGATCCCGGCACCGGACTCTCGGCTGCGCTCGCGGCGGGCGCGTTCCTGCGCGGACAGCTGCTCGCCGGCCTCGCCGAGCAGGACGCCGGGGTCGGCGACACAGCGCTCGGCGCCGGTGGTCACGTCGTACGCCCAGAGCAGGCCGGTGCGATCAGTGGCCGACCGGCTGCGCAGGAACAGCACCCGCCCTCCGGCGGGGCTCACGGTCAACGCCCTCGGCACCCCGAGGGTGAACCGGCTGGTGCGCGCGAACAGCCGGGGGAACGACAGGGCCTCGGACAGCGCTGGGTCGGTCACCCGGCGATCCTGCCAGTCGACGGTGGTATCGAGTGAAGATGCGCCTTCGTCATCGGGGCTGCGGGGAGCATCGTCCGTGCTGCGTTACGCACGCCGTAGCCTTTCAGTGTGACCTCAGCAGCCTCCAACGGTCCGGCCGCAGCCCGCCGAATCGTCCTCGTGCACGCCCACCCCGACGACGAGACCATCAACGATGGTGCCCTGATGGCGCGCTATGCCGACGAGGGCGCACACGTCACGCTGGTCACCTGCACATTGGGGGAGCTCGGCGAGGTGCTCGTCCCGGAGCTGGCGCACCTGTCGGTCGACCGAGACGGCGGCCTGGGCGAGCACCGGGTGGGCGAGCTGGCCGCGGCGATGGACGTCCTCGGGGTCACTGATCACCGGTTCCTCGGCGGCGCGGGGCGCTACCACGACACCGGCATGGTGTGGAGCGACACCGGCGGGGCGATGGTCCCGCCCGAGGTTCCGGCGGGCTCCTTCTGGTCCGCGGACCTGCTGGAGGCGACCGACCACCTGGTCGAGATCCTCCGCGAGGTCCGTCCGCAGGTCCTGGTCACCTACGACCAGCTCGGTGGGTACGGGCACCCCGACCACGTGCAGGCGCACCGGGTGGCGACGTATGCCGTTGCGCTCGCAGCCGCATCGTCGTACCGGTCCGAGCTAGGCGACGCCTGGGACGTGGCCAAGGTCTACTGGACGTCACGGTCCGCCGAGCGGATGCGCGAGGGCATCCGGAGCCTGCGGGAGTCCGGAGACACCACCACTTTCGGCGGCCTGGATCCCGATGGCCCGATGCCCCCGTTCGCGGTCGAGGAGAAGCTGCTCACCGCGCGGGTGGACGGCACCGCGTACGTCCAGCGGAAGCTGGCGGCGATGCGGACGCACGCAACCCAGATCGCGGTCGATGGACCGTTCTTCGCGCTCAGCAACAACCTCGGCGAACAGGTGTGGGGGCTGGAGTACTACCGGCTGGTCAAGGGCATTCCGGGCC
>JALYQN010000233.1 GCA_030855835.1 Actinomycetota bacterium
TCGACGATGCCGGACTCGACGATGCCGGACTCGACGACACCGGCCGAAACCGCCTCGCCCGGAACGGTAGCGAGTGCCACGCCACCGGCCGCCGCACCCGACACCGTGGCGGCGGCCACGGCCGCCAGCGTCGCCCCCACGACCGGGCCGTCCGTCGAGCCGTCGGTGGCGACCAGCGCTCCCGACACGCCGCCGAACGAAGTCACCGTTGGCGTCGACGACGCCGGAGCCGAACTGACCGGCCTGATCGGGGCGGCCGATGCTGTCCCGCTGATCAGCGGCATCGTCGGGCAGATCTTCCCGGACGCGCCCATCGAGGACCTGACGTTCGTGGACGACACGATCGACAACCGCGAGCTCACGGTGATCCTGGAGGATCGGCGCGGTGTCGGCTTCGACCGTGACGTCTACGACGTCGTGAACGACGACCTGGCCGAGACGCTCGACGGCGTGGCCGCGGCGCTCGACGACCACCCCGACGCCACGATCGTGCTCATCGGCCACGCCATCACCGCTGGTGACGACGAGGCCGACCGGGCGGCTGCGATCAGGCGAGCGGATACGGCTCGGGACTACCTCATCGAGTTCGGCATCGACGAGACCCGACTGGGCACGCTCGGCGCCGGCGAGGACGGCACGTTCCCCACCACCAGCGAAACCAGCATCAACCGGCGCATCGACTACCTCATCGACGGGTTGAGCACCGACTGACGATGCGGGTGCGCATCGGCCCGTCAGGTTGCGCGGCTACCCCGAGGGCTGGCACACTTGCAGGCGATGGTTCGTGAGCTGACCACCCTCGTACTCATCCGGTAGCACACCGGCGTCTCTCGCCGCGTGTGCCTTCGACCTCCCAGACGGGAGGTCGTTTGCTTTTTCAACGTGACGTCGACCAGCCGTCACGTCAAACCCGTCGTCCATCACTGCCGCAACAACTCGAGGAATCATGAAGCTCACCGGAGCCCAAGCCCTGATCAAATCGTTGGAACAGGAGTCGGTCGAAGTCATCTTCGGTCTGCCCGGTGGGTGCATCCTGCCGGCCTACGACCCGCTGCTCGAGTCGACGATCCGCCACATCCTCGTGCGCCACGAGCAGGGGGCCGGTCACATGGCCGAGGGCTACGCCCACGTCACCGGTCGTCCCGGTGTGGCGATGGTGACCTCGGGGCCGGCGGCCACGAACATGGTCACCCCGCTGATGGACGCCTACATGGACTCGATCCCCATGGTGGCGATCACCGGTCAGGTCTCGACCGCCGCCATCGGCAGCGACGCCTTCCAGGAGTGCGACACCGTCGGCATCACCCGCTCGGCCACCAAGCACAACGAGCTCGTCATGTCGGCCGAGGAGCTGCCGTTGGCGATCCGCCAGGCCTTCCACCTCGCCACCACCGGCCGACCCGGCCCCGTCTTGGTCGACGTCCCCAAGGACGTCCTGCAGAACACGATGACGTGGCACTGGCCGACCGACGAGGAAGTGCTGGCGTCCCTGCCCGGCTATCGCCCGAACGTCAAGGGCCACCCGCGGATGATCAAGGAGGCGGCCAAGCTGATCCTTGAGGCCGAGCGCCCGCTGCTGTACGTCGGCGGCGGCGTGCTCAAGGCCAGGGCGGCCGACGAGTTGCGCGAGCTGGCCGATCTGACGGGCATTCACGTCGTCACCACCCTGATGGCGCGAGGTGCCTTCCCCGACGACCACCCGCAGAACCTGGGCATGCCGGGCATGCACGGCAACGCCACCGCCGTCACCGTGATGCAGCGCAGTGATCTGCTGATCGCCCTCGGCGCCAGGTTCGACGACCGGATCACCGGCAAGGTCGACGGGTTCGCCCCCGAGGCCAAGGTGATCCACGTCGACATCGACCCGGCGGAGCAGGGCAAGGTGCGTCGCCCCGACGTGCCGATCGTCGGCGATTGCCGGCAGGTCATCGGCGAGCTCGTGCGCGTGGTGCGCGAGCTGCTCGACGGGGGGACCGTCCAGGCCGACACGGCGGCGTGGCGCAGCCGCATCTCCGGCTGGCGTGAGCAGTTCCCGCTGACCTACGAGCGCAGCGAGCCCGGGCACGCGCTGAAGCCGCAGTTCTGCCTCGAGCAGCTGCGAGATGCCGCGCCGGAGGGGACGATCCTCACGTCCGGCGTCGGCCAGCACCAGATGTGGTCGTCGCAGTATTGGAAGTTCAACGAGCCGTACACCTGGGTCAACTCCGGTGGGTTGGGCACGATGGGGTTCTCGATCCCTGCGGCGATCGGCGCCAAGGTCGGCCGGCCCGACCGCACGGTGTGGGCCGTCGACGGTGACGGGTGCTTCCAGATGACCGCCCAGGAGCTGGTCACGGCGTCGGTCGAGCGCATCCCGATCAAGGTCGCGCTGCTCAACAACAGCTACCTCGGCATGGTCCGCCAGTGGCAGGAGATGTTCTACGGCGGCCGCTACGTGGCGACGCCGATGCGCTCGCCCGACTTCGTCAAGCTGGCCGAGGCCCACGGCCTGACCGGCCTGCGGG
>JALYQN010000249.1 GCA_030855835.1 Actinomycetota bacterium
GTCTTGCGCGCCGTGGTCTTACGCGCTGTGGTCTTGCGCGGCGTGGTCTTGCGTGCTGTGGTCTTGCGCGGCGTGGTCTTGCGCGGCGTGGTCTTGCGTGCTGTGGTCTTGCGCGGCGTGGTCTTGCGCGGCGTGGTTTTGCGAGCTGCGGTCGACTTCGTGGCCGCTGTCTTCTTCGTGGCCGCTGTCTTCTTCGTGGCACTGCGCTTCGTGGCACTGCGCTTCGTGGCACTGCGCTTGGTGGCACTGCGCTTGGTGGCACTGCGCTTGGTGGTGCTGCGCTTGGTGGTGCTGCGCTTGGCCGGTGTCTTCGAGGCGCTCGACCCAGCGGGCCCGGCGTCCTGCTCCACGGCCTGCAGCGCGGCTGTGGGCTGGCCGGCATCGAGCTTGGTGGCCGCCTGGTCGGCAACGACGTTGCCCTGCAGCTTGGCGAGCTTGGTCAGCTGTGCCTCGGCCCGCGATTGCTGCTTGGCCAGGTCGCGGTTGATGTCTCGGCGCGCCTTCTTCGAGGCCTTGGCGGTCTGCTTGGCCCGGTCGAGCCGCTTGGACAGCTTCTTCACGTTCTTCTGCGCGCTCTTCAGCGACGACTCCAGCTCCTTGCGCGTCCTGGCCGCCCGGTCGTCGTCACGAGCCGCGGCAGCGGCGCGTGCCTGCAGCTTCTCCATTGCCGCGGTCGCCTGCTCGGCCTTGCCGTGCTGACGCCGCACCCGCTGCGTGTCTCGCGTACTGGCTGGTCCCATGTCGTTCCTGTCCTGGATCGGTCGCGGCGACGGCCAGCGCCGACGCAGATGACGCCAGGCTACAGACGACCCGCTCGACGCGGCGCGAGGCGAAGGCCCATATGCCTCAGCTCCGCGGCGGCCAGCTCCCGTACGACTTCGGCGTCGCCCCTGCGCCACCCCTGCACCGCATCGGACCGGAGTCGCGAAACCTCGCGCACCGGTTGGCGAGCCAGTGCCCGAAGCGCCAGCAGGTCAAGGCCTCCCTCGGTGTCGCGGAGCCGGGAGGCGCTCGCCGCCCGCCGGGCGAACCGCAGCCGACGGGGCAACCACAGCAACAGCACGACCAACGCAGGGAAGGCGCCGGTAAGCCAGGCCAGGACAGCGGCGAGGGTGGCCACCGCCTGCTGCGCTTCCACACCCGCGCTCTCGATGGTGGCAGCGGACTCGCTCGCCCGGTCGAACGGTGTCCCCAGCTCCTCGCCCACCAGGGGCACGCCGTCCGCAGCACTGCCCGCCTGACTCATCCGGTCGGCGAGACCGGCACCCGCGGACTCCAGGCTGCGGCCCGGTGCGGCGAGCTCCGAGACCACGTTGTGCACCGCGAGGGCCAACGCCAGGCACGCCAGCAACGCGCCGACCACCACCAGGTCTGCCACGAGCTGCCGGCTCCGGCGCGCCGGCAGCTCGGCGTACCAGACCGGCGCCATGTGCCGAGACGCTATCCAGCAGGGCCGTAGACCTGTCCGCGACACGCGCGCCCGCCGGCGGCGGGCAGTGACCGCAACCGGGCAACCAGATGAGTACGGGACGCGTCGGCCGACACCACGCCGAGCAGCAGCCCACCGCCGGGAGCGGGTGCGGCACCGAGGCGCACCGTGGCGGGCAGGAGCACCGGCTTGCGAAACGCGACGTCGTAGCGGTAGGCCCCCGGCAGCTCCCGCTCGACCGCGGCCAAGGCACGGGCGGCGGTCCACATCCCATGCGCGATCGCCCGTGGGAAGCCGAACAACCGGGCCGTCAGCCGGCTCAGGTGGATCGGGTTGACGTCACCCGACACTCGCGCGAACGCCCGCCCCACGTCGGCGGGCACCCGCCATCTCGTCTGGCCCACCGGCGCGTCGACGCCCGCCAGAGTGGAGGTCTCGCTCACCTGGAGGTCACCACCGCCGCCGCGCGTCAGCGCTGTGGTCGTCTGCTCCCACACCACCTGGCCGTCAACCGTCGCGGTGGTCTCCAGGTCGACCAGCCGCCCGACTCGGTGCGCGCGCAACCTCCCGACGCGCACCTCGAGGTCGTAGGTGTCGCTGACGAGCAGCGGCCGGTGCTGCACGACCGTGTTGGACAGGTGCACCAACCCCAGCGGCGGGAACGGGAACCGCCGGTCGCAGACCAGCTGCAGCTGCGGTCCGAACGCGGCCAGGTGCGGGTACAGCCCGGGCAGCCGGTCGGCCAGCACATGACCGGTAAGACGCGCGCACGCCGCGAGGTGGTCGACGTCGGTGCGGACCCCGGCCCGGCGGACCACCAGGTCCGGCAGACTTTCACTGCCACCGCGGGAGCCCGTCCCCGGCAACGGCCGGCGCAGCGCGCGGGCGTACAGCCGCACCGGAGCCGCCATCTCAGGCGCCCAGCAGGCTCTGCCCGCACACCCGCAGCACATTGCCGGTCACCGCGGACGAGCCGGCGGCGGCGAACCACCCCACCGCCTCGGCGACGTCGACGGGCTGCCCGCCTTGAGCCAACGAGTTCAGCCGGCGTCCGGCGGTCCGCGCGAACAGTGGCATCGCGGCCGTCATCTCCGTCTCGATGAAGCCGGGTGCGACCGCGTTGGCGCTCACCCCAAGGGCTGCGGCGACGGGGGACAGGGCGTCGACCAGCCCGACGACGCCGGCCTTCGACGTGGCGTAGTTGGTCTGCCCGTCGTTGCCGGCGATCCCGGCGATGGAGGCGACCCCGACCACGGCGCCGCCGCGGCGGACGACGCCCTCGGCGAGCAGGTGCTGGGTGATCGCGAGCGGGGCGGCGAGGTTGACCCGCAGCACCGGGTCCCACCGGTCGGGGCGCATGTTGGCCAACCGCCGATCGCGGGCGACACCAGCGTTGTGCACGACCACGTCGACCCCGTCGTGGCGATCGCGCAGGTGCCTGGCGATCCGGTGCGGCGCATCCGGCGCCGTGACGTCGACAACCAGTGCGTCCCCGCCGACCTCGGCCGACACGGCCTGCAGTGGCGAGGCCACCGCCGCCACATCGAGCCCGACCACCGTGGCGCCATCGCGGCTCAGCACCCGAGCCATCGCCGCGCCGATGCCGCGCGCGGCGCCAGTGACCAGCACCACCCGACCGGCGAGCGGGCGCCGCGCCTCGTGCACCCCGGCCGGAACCAGCGTGCCGGTTGCGCCGACACGGACCACCTGCCCGGACACGTACGCCGAGCGAGGCGACAGCAGGAACGCCAGCGTCGACGCCAGCGCCTGTTCGGCGCCGTCCGCGACGAGCAGCAGCTGGGCGGTGCCGCCGCCGGGCAGCTCCTTGGCGAGCGAGCGGGTGAAGCCCTCCAGCGCCCGCCGGGCGACCGAGTGCACCGGGTCGGCGGCCAGCTCCGGCGGGATCCCGAGCACCAGCACCCGACCGCACGGGGCGAGCCGTCGCAACACCGGGGTGAAGAATCGGTGCAGGGCGGCGAGATCGTCGACAACCCGTAGCCCGCTTGCATCGAAGACGAGGGCCTTCGCGCGCTGGTGATCGCCCAGCGCCGTTGCCGTCGAGACGCCCAGGCCGGCGAGTTGGCGCTCGACCGGGCGCGCCAGGTGCCCGTCTGCTGTGGCACCGAGCACGACGACGCCGTCGACGACCGGTGCACCCGGGACCCAGCGTTCCAGGCGGGGCGGCCTGGCCATGGCCTGCAACCGGTCGCGCACGCAGGCATTGTGGCCGCACCTATCCTCTACGCCCATGGCCACCCGCCCCGCACCCCCGCGGCGGGTAGCCATCGTCGGCGGCAACC
>JALYQN010000251.1 GCA_030855835.1 Actinomycetota bacterium
CGCCCGCTGCCGCATGCACATCGTGCCCACCACCGAACCCGAGATCGGAGCTGATGATCTACCTGCCCTAACCGCCTAACCCATCAGAAGGAGCACGCAGCCCTACACCACTACCGGGGACTTGACCTCGTCCATGAGCAATTCGATCCCCATTGCCTGTAGCGCCGCCATCTCGGTAAGGCTGGAACCTGCCGCGTTGAGCACCCCATTCTCGGTGATCTCGAGGCCGAGTCGGCTGGCCGGCACCCAGGCAGCGTCGAGTTCGACCCTGACGGCACCGTCGAGGTCGCGACCGAGCTGGATCGGGGCGACGTTGACGTACACGCGCCATGCCGCGGCGGGATGGCGTGCCAGGAACTGGCAGGCATGGCGCAGCACAAGCTGCCCGAGCGGGATGATGAGGTGTGATTCCTCGGCAACGTCAAGAAAGTCTGCGGGAAGGAGCAACCCGCGCTGGGGGTGGCGCCAGCGCAACAGTGCCTCAAACGCAACCGTGTGGCCGTCAGCGAGCGCGACAATTGGCTGGTAGTGCAGCTCGAACTCGTCGTCCTCGATCGCTCGCCGCAGCTCCTCCTCGATGGACACCTGCTCGAGGGCGCGACTGCGCATTGCCGCGGTGAAGACCTCAGCGCGTGAGCGGCCGCCAGCCTTGGCGGCATACAAGGCGAGGTCAGCATCACGAAGCAGCGTCTCCGCCGACTGGTCGGGGCGGCCCGTAGCCACTCCTGCGCTGAACGAAATGCTAAGTGAGTGACCGTCGATCTCGAAAGGTTGCCCGACCGCCTTCCTGGCGCGGTCGAGGACGGACACGGCCATCTGCACAGAGCTCGCCCGCGGCAGGATCAAGACGAACTCGTCGCCGCCCCGTACGACGCTTTGCAGCCGCCGTGCCAGCTCTCGCAGCACCTCATCGCCGACGTGATGCCCGAGTGAGTCGTTGACTTGCTTGAAGTGGTCAACATCGCAGAATGCAACAGCCACCAGGCCATCGTCGCGTCGGTGAGTGGCCAGTGCATGCGCGAGCCGATCGGTGAGCAGGCTGCGGTTGGCAAGCCCGGTCAACGGGTCGTACAACGCGCGCTGCTCGAGTTGCTCCTGGGCCGCGCGGACCTCTGTTACGTCCTCAACCTGGCTGACGAAGTGCAGCGGCAGCCCGTCGGTGTCGTGCACGAGGCTGACCGACAGCCGTGCCCACACCGGGCGTCCGTCGTTACGGATGTAGCGCTGCTCAACGTCGTAGTGCGAGATCTCGCCCGCAATCAGCCTCTGATCGAGCTCCGCAGTCGTGTTGAGATCGTCTGGATGGGTGATGTCTTGGACGTGCAGAGCGACGAGCCTGTCGGCTTCGTACCCCAGCATTCGGCACAGCTGCGCGTTCGGGCGCAGAATTTGCCCATCCAAGCTGACCAGCGACATGCCGATCGGCGCGTAGTCGACAGTGAGCCGGAACGCCTCCTCGGACTGCGCCTGCGCCTGCATGCTGCGGCGGCGCGACGCGCCGACAACACTCAGCACGATCAACCCGGCGAGAGTGACGAGTGCAAACACAGCCAACAGCACCCACTCCACCCGGTCCGTGCTCGTTGCCGGGGCCACGATGGCGTCCTCCGGAGCCGTCAACACCATCCGCAGGGGCGTGCCCGCAATCGGAGACACGGCCACCACCCGCCCGTTGACGACAGCGCTGTCGTCCAGCATCTGAGTTGCGTCAATACCCTCGAGCGAGGAGGTAGCTCCGTCACCGGCGAACACTGCGGGAGTACCGTCGGTGTCGACGATGTAGCCCCGAGTGTCGCGAATCGGCGACACCGCCAGGAACTTTTGAGAGTGGGCTTTCCTCGAGGCTAAAGCCCGCCGACAGCACGCCTGCGTCGCCATTCGCGAGCGGTAAGGCAAACGCGACGATCGGAGTCTGCTCCGCGGCCGACAGCACCACCTCGGACACGGTGGCTTCCCCTGCCAACGCGGCCGAAAGGTGCGGGTACTGGCTGGCCAGGTCGACACCACTAAGAGCCGGATCGTCGGGGCTGGCCAACTGCACAAGCCCGCGCCGATCGAGCAGGACAGCCGCGGTGAATCCCCCCAACCTTATGTCCCGTTCGAATCGGGCCGGAGATCCGCCGCCCCGCGGTAGCGAGGCGGCGATCCTGCGCTCTTCGCTGAAGACCTCGTTGACGTAGGCGGTCACGAAAGCCGCGCTGGTCTCGGCGCGATCGGCGAATCGAGCGCCAGAGCGTCCCGAGCGCGCTCCTGCCCATCGGCCACCGCGAGTCCTGCACCGAGGACCGTCGCGGCCCAGCACAAGCCGACGACAATCAAGCGCAAGGAGGTTCTCATTGCCGAAGCCTGTCCCCGTAACATCCGGCGATGCACGACGGTTACTCCTGAAGGGGCCGATCGGGCGTCACAATTGACCGAACGCCGTCTTGACTGATGGTTGCAACTCGCTCGCGGCAACTGGACCCTGCCGGCCCCGCGTGGCGTGCTCAGTCAGTAGCGCGAAGGCGGTCGTGCAGACCCCCCATGACCGTGGCACCCAGCAGGTAGCGCTTGGCCAGCTTGGCCACCACCGTGTAGTTGGTGTCGACGACGTTCGCGATGGGCGTCAGGGCGGTCTGCGACACCAGCTGGTAGGAATCCATCGCCGAGAGTCCGGTCAGCTCACGTACCCAACCGACGAGCTCGGACAGCGCGATGCGGCAGGCGTCCTCCAGGGGCCGGGCCGAGCCAGTGGTCATGACGAACTCGTCGTCCTCGAGCCTTGGCCAGGCCGGTGGCGGTGCGCCCTTGATCAAGTCGATGACGAGCAGCGTGTCCATGGCGCACTCGACCGCGACGCCGCATGCTTCGCCCTCCCCCTGCCGGGCGTGTCCGTCGCCGAGGCTGAGCAGGGCGCCTTCGACGTTGACACCCAGGTAGCAGGTGGTGCCGGCGCGCATCTCAGGCGTATCCATGTTCCCGCCCCAGTCACCCGGGGTCAGCGAAGAGCGCACCTCGCCGAGAGGGGGTGCGACCCCGACCGTGCCGTGCATCGGGTCGAGCGGCAGGTCAACCTGGTACGGCGAGTCCAGCGCGTCGTAGCGCACCACCCCTGCCGCGTTGTCGATCTCGTACACCCAGGTCCGCTCCGGCAGCGGGTCGTGCAGCATTGCGGTGAGGTGCGTCGCGGTCAGCGAGCCGAACAGCGGGACCGTGGTGCTGACCCCCCGCGACTCGCGCGGCGTGATGCTGCGAAAGTGCACCGCCAGAGTGTCGCCCGGCTCCGCGCCGACGACGTGGAACGGTCCGGTCTGCGGGTTGATGAAGCGAAGGTCACACACCTGCGACACCAGGTCGGACGTCGAGCGGACCCGACCGGCGAAGCAGTCCATCGTCCAGGTCGACAACACCGTGCCCGGCTGCACGGTCGCCAGCGCCTCCACGCCACCGAACGTGTACGTCAGCTGAGTGGGATCGCGGTCGGCGTCCGGCTCGAAGCGGAGCACTTGTCCGTGCCCGTGGCGTGTCAGTTCCGGCGTCCGGCGCCCTCGTTTCCTTCCCGCTCGTGGGTCTCCTCGAACACCGACCGGCCGACGGCGTCGTAGGTCTCCCGGTCGGCCGACCGCAGGTAGAGCACCCCGAGCAGCCCGACCACGAATGTCCCTACCACGATCCACGGGATCGCCGCGAAGAACGGCGACTCGGAGGCGGCGCCACCGGCGAAGTCGATGTTGTCCAGCAGCAGCCAGACCACGTAGAGCATGCCGATGCACCCGAGGGCCGGGATGATGCCCGTGGTCACGATGTTGCCGGGCTGGACCTTCCGCACGTGGAAGTACCAGATCACGGCCACCGAGGTGATCGCTTGCACGATGAGGATGGCCATCGTGCCGAGGATCGCGAGCAGTCCGTACTGGTAGATGTAGGCGCCTGTGGTCGGGTCACTGCCGTCTGTGGTCAGCAGGTAGAAGCCGACCGTCAAGACCAGCGTGACGACGGTCTGGACGACGGACGCAACGTGCGGAGACGAGTGCAGGTGGTGGGTGCGGCCAAGGGTGTGCCGGGTGGCCGGCAGCTCCCGCCCGATGGCGTACAGGTAGCGGCTAGCAGCATTGTGGAATGCCAGCCCGCAGGCGAACGAGCCGACCACGATGAGGAACAGGTAGAGGTCGCCGATGAACGCCCCGCCCAGCTTGTCCTCGGCCAGGTCGACCCACAACCCGATCGAGTCGGTGTTGGCCTTCTCGATCGCCTGCTGCTCGCCGTTGCCCGCGACCATCATCCACGACACGAACGTGTAGAACAGGCCGAGGCCGACCACGGCCAGCAGTGTCGCCTGGGGCACGATCTTCCTCGGGTTTCGTGACTCCTCGCCGTAGACGGCGGTCGTCTCGAAACCGACCCACGACCAGAAGGCGAAGAAGAGCCCGATCGCCGCGCTGCCGGCTGCGACGGCCTCACCGTTGACGGTGGCTCCGATGCCGCCGCCCGTCTCCAGGGACTTGAAGGCGTTGAGCGGGTTCACCGCCTCAGGCAGGAGGCCGTCAGGTCCCCCGCCGCTGAACAGCACCGCGACCGCCAGGGCGCCGAGCAGGAGCACCTCGGCAACCAGGGTGACGCCGAGGAAAGCGGCGGCGATGTTGATGTCGTAGTAGCCGAAGAGGCCGATCATCGCGATCCCTACCAGGGCGATGAGCAGCCAGTTGACGTCGATGCTGAACCACGTGTTCAGCGCGTCGTTGCTGAAGAACGCGAAGATTCCGATGAGCGAACCCTCGAACACGACGTACGACATGGTCGCCAGCACCCCGGACGCCATCCCCCACACCTGGCCGAGGCCCTGGGTGATGAAGCCGTAGAACGCCCCCGCGGTGGTGACGTGTCGCGCCATCGCGACGAACCCGACCGTGAACAGCGTCAGCACGAGCGTTGCCACGAGGAAGCCAGCCGGAGCGCCGATCCCGTTGCCATAGCCGACTGCCAACGGCACGTTGCCGGTCATGGCGGTGATCGGGGCGGCGTTGGCGACGGCCATGAACAGGACGCCGAGCAGACCGACGGCGCCGACCTTGAGGCCGGTGCCCTTCGACCGGCCGGACGCGGGCTCGTCGGTGTGCCGCTGCAGGTTGTCCTTGGTTGTCATGGGCCTCTCCGTCCCGGTGATCGCGCAGAGAACGCCGGTCTGGCGAACCGATTGGACGCAGCCAATCCGAGCCACACCGCCCTCGCTGTGACCCCGCCCACAGTTGGTTGGGTGCATGGTGACAGCGCACGGGCGCCGTGACAAGCACGTCGGCGGGATTCATCCCCAAGCGCGCCCGTAGACCGTTGACCGGACCGGGTCCGTCCTGCTACAAACCGTATAGCAGGCCAAGGAGTGGTTCCGGTATGCATAACGGTATGGTCGGTGAGGCGACGATGAGTTTCGACTACGGCGAGTTCTCCTACGTGTCGAAGCAGGAGATGCTCGACAAGTCTCGCGAGTTCTGGAACCCCGGGAAAACAGACTTCTGGGTCGACGCCGGCGTCCCGCTGGTCATCGACCGCCGCGAGGAGTACTTCATCCACGACATGTCCGGCAAACGGCTGCTGGACGTCCACCTCAACGGCGGCACGTACAACATCGGGCACCGCAACGCCGAGGTGGTGGCCGCGGTGACCCGGGCAATGGGCCACTTCGACATCGGCAACCACCACTTCCCGTCGCTGGCGCGCACGGCGCTCGCAGAGGCGCTGGTCACCTCGGCGCCGGAGGGCCTGACCAAGGTGGTCTACGGCAGCGGGGGCGGGGAGGCCATCGACATCGCCCTCAAGACCGCGCGGCACACCACGAAGAAGCGCAAGGTCGTCTCGATCGTCAAGGCCTACCACGGTCACACCGGCCTGGCGGTCGCCACCGGGGACGACCGGTTCAGCAAGCTGTTCCTCGCCGACCGGCCGGAAGAGTTCCCGCACGTCGACTTCAACGACCTCGACGCGATGGAGGCGGCGCTGCGCGGGCGGGACGTTGCCGCCGTGATCATGGAGACGATCCCCGCGACGTACGGCTTCCCGCTCCCGCACCCGGGCTACCTCGAAGGGGTCAAGGCGCTGTGCGAGCGGCACGGCGCGCTGTTCATTGCCGACGAGGTCCAAACCGGCCTGATGCGCACCGGCGAGCTCTGGGCGATCACCAAGCACGGCATCACACCGGACATCCTGGTCACCGGCAAGGGGATTTCCGGCGGGATGTACCCCATCTCGGCGGTGCTCGTGGCCGAGCACGCCGCCGGCTGGCTGAGCGAGGATGGCTTCGGCCACATCTCCACCTTCGGCGGCGCCGAGCTGGGCTGCATCGCCGCCCTCAAGACCCTCGAGGTGTGCAACCGGCCGGAGACCCGGTCGATGGTGCACTACATCAGCGACTTGATCGGCCGGGGACTGACCGAGATTCAGGCCGAGTGCCCCGACTGGTTCGTCGGGATCCGTCAGCACGGCGTCGTGATGGGCCTCGAGTTCGCCCACCCGCAGGGCGCGAAGTACGTGATGCGGCACCTGTACGACAACGGGGTGTGGGCGATCTTCTCAACTCTCGACCCGAGCGTGCTGCAGTACAAGCCAGGCATCCTGATGCGACCCGAGTTGTGCGAGGACCTCCTGGACCTCCCCGCGGTCGCCATTCGCGCGGCCTCGACCGAGGTCCGCCGGTCTGCCGCGCGACACAACGAGCTGGTCTCGGTATGACCGCCGAGACCAACGAGCTGGTCATGCCGATCGAGGCGGCGGGGGCGCCACGGGCACGGCAGATGCTCGAGCGGGCCCGGTGGGCGGCCCGCGCCTTCGCGACGTACGACCACCGGTCGGTGCTGCGCATCGCCGAGGCGGTGGCTGGCGTCGCGGAGCAGAACGCACAGCGGTTTGCGGAGTGGGCCGTCCGCGAGACCGGCTTCGGCGTCGTGGAGCACAAGGCGGTCAAGAACCGGTTGTGCTCGCGGGGAATCCTGGACGCTTACCGGGGGGACGACTACGTCACCCCTCGCGTCGACGAGGTCCGAAAGATGATCGAGCTGCCCACCCCGGCCGGTGTCGTCCTCGCACTGACCCCGTCGACGAACCCCGTCTCGACCGTGTACGTCAAGATCCTGTTCTGCCTGTTGACCCGGAACGCGGTCGTGCTGAGCCCGCACCCACTTGCCCGGGAGTGCTGCGCCGACGCCGCGCGCGTCCTCGGCGCGGCGGCGGTCGCCGCCGGTGCTCCGGACGGAGTCGTGCAGGTGGTCGAGCAACCCTCTATCCCGCTCATCGACACGCTGATGACCGACGAGCGCACCGACGTCATCCTCGCCACCGGCGGCGTACCGGTCGTGCGCGCGGCGTACGCGTCGGGCAACCCGGCAATCGGCGTGGGACCGGGCAACGTCCCAGTGTTCGTCGACGCCACCGCCGACCTCGACCGGGCCGCCGAGAAGCTGGTCGCCAGCAAGTCGTTCGACAACTCGGTGCTGTGCACCAGCGAGAGCGTGCTTATCGTCGAGGAGCAGGTGGCGGCCCGTTTCCTGCGCGGAATGCAGCGCCACGGTGCCCACGTACTCACACCGGACGACCGCGACCGAGTCCGGGACGCGCTGTTCCCTGGGGGCCGCTTCGACCCCGCGCTGGTCGGGCAGAGCGCGGCCGCTATCGCCGCCAAGGCCGGCGTCCAGGTCCCGGC
>JALYQN010000279.1 GCA_030855835.1 Actinomycetota bacterium
GCCAGCCGCTGGCCGAGCGTCGACGGACCGGCGCTGCCGGCAGTCCGTGGTGGCGGCTGCGCCGGCGCGTCGAGGTCGGCCAGCCAGCAGCCGACCGCTTCCGCGTACTCGGGCGCGTCCTCGGTCACCAGGTGTGACGCCCGCTCGTAGCGGTGCAGCCGGGCGTGCGGCAGACGTCGGCACAGGTCGTCGAGGTGGCACTGGCCGAAGACCGGGTCGCGCGGGCCCCACAGCAACAGCGCCGGCACGGCGAGCGATCCGGTGGACGCGGCGATCGAGTCGAGCATCGGGCGGCTCGGGTGGCTGGTCTCGAACGGGATGTCGGCGACGAAGTCCCCTACTGCTCGCCGTCGGGTCGCTGTGGCATAGGGCGCGGCAAAGGCGCCCCGGACATCTCTCGGCAACGGAGGTCTTGACAACGCGGTCGCCGCCCGGACGAACGCTGGCGTTCGGACACAGCTGAGAGCCCGAAGCGGCGACCATCGCACGGGCGCGAGCATGGCGGGCGCGGGCGTGCCGGGCGGGTGGTGCACCGCGGTGTTGGTCAGCACCAGGCCGCGCAGCTCATCGCGGTGCTCGCTCGCCCAGCCCAGCGAGACAGGGCCGCCCCAGTCGTGCGCGATGGTCACCACGGGCCCTCGCACGTCCAGCGCCTCGGTGAGCAAGCCGAGGTCTCTCACCCGCTGCGACAGGGTCCGTGACGCGGACAGTCGCTCGGAGTAACCCATGCCGAGCTGATCCGGGGCGAGCACCCGCCACCCGGGCGGAGCCGCCGCCAGCAATCGCCGCCACAGGTACGACCAGGTCGGGTTCCCGTGCACGCACAGCAGCGTCCCGTTCGTGGGGTCGACACCGTTGTCGAGCAGGTGCCAGCCTCGCTCCACGCCGTCGGCATCGGCGACCCGCACCAGGCGGGACCAGGCAGGGTCCAGGCCAGGCAGGTCGGTTGGTGGCAGCGAGGCGGCGTCGCTCACCAATGGATCTCGGTGAGGCTGGCATTCAGCCCCGACCCGATACCCATCAGCAGGACGCGGTCGCCGGGCTGGAGCTCCTGTGCCTCGGCGGCAAGCGTGTACGGGACCGACGCCGGGCCGATGTTGCCTCGGGTCGGGAACGTGCGCGGCACCCGGTCCTGGTTGATCCCGACCCGGCGGCACAGCGCGTCGGTGTGCACCTGCGAGATCTGGTGGATGACATACCGGTCCATGGCGCTCCAGTCGAAGCCCGCGTCAGCGGCGTCGACCCATACGTCGGCGGTCAGCTGCAGACCTGCTTCCAGCAGACCCTTGCTGTCGGTGCGCATCATCTGGATGTCACCGACGCACAGCTGGTGGTGCTGCGTGCTGGCCCGGTTCACGCCACCCACGATGCGATGTCCCTCCGGGTGGTGCTCGCCGCGCCCCAGCACCATCGCCGCCGCCCCCGACCCGAGGGTGAGCGTGGCGAACTCGTCCCAGACCTGAGCAGCGGTGGCGTCCGGGCCTTCCAGACGAGCCAGGGTGTTCTCCTGCACCGGGCGGGCGTCCTCGCCGTTGACGACCAGCGCATAGTCGATCTGACCGGACTCGATCATTCCGCCCGCGATCTGCATCGCGTTGACGAAGCCCAGGCACGCATTGGCGAGGTCGAAGTTCTGACACTGCGCCGGTAGTCCGAGCGCGTCGTGCACCGACACCGCGGTTGACGGCTCCAGGTGTGCCCGACTCACCGAGGTGTTGATCAGGACGCCTACGTCGGCGGCGTCGATGCCGGCCTCGGCGAGCGCCTTGGCCCCGGCCATGGCCGCCCCGTCGGCGTAGGTCACCCCGTCGGCCCACCAGCGGCGCTCGCGGATTCCCACCAGCCGCTCGAGCAGGCCCGGCCGCAGCCCGGTTCGCCGATAGGTCGCGGCCAGCCGTTCGTCTATCTCCGCCGACGTCACCACCCGGGGTGCGTCAACGGCCGCCACGGTCAGCACCGATGTGCCTGCCGAGCGATATACGCCGCTGCCTGTCACTGTGCTCGTCACCGCCTGCCTGTCCTGGTCAAGCGACCATTGTTGCCCACGGCCACCTGACGCCGAGAGGTCCCCGTCGCCCCCCGATGTCGGGCGCGACGGGGACCACCGGAGTCATCGGCGATCGATCTCGCTCAGCGCTGGGTGTTCTGGTCGGTGCCGCTGGTGGTGGCCTGGTTGGGGGCCTCGGCCTCGATCTGCTCCTTGCGGACCTCCTCGGAGACTTGCTCCTCACCGGTGACGGTGTCGGTGTCCATGCGGACCCGCTCGACCGGCACGGTCTCCTTGGCCACCACCGGGCGCTCCTCGTGGAGGGTCACCTCGTGCTCCTCCTCGGTGATGTCGGCTCCGGACGTCGCGTCGCCGCGGTTGGCGTCGGTGATTGGCTCACGCTCGATCCGCACCTCCTCGCGGCTCACCGGGACGGTCTGGGTGACGTTCTCGGTGACGACGTACTTGCGCAGCCGGGCCCGACCGGTCTCCCGCGTCTCGGTACCGACGTGCAGCTGCTCCTCCGAGCGGGTCATCGCGTTGTCGGTCGTGGGGCCGGAGGTGTCGTGGCCGACCGTGCCGGTCGACGTCTCGTGGCCGTCGGATGCCGGCTGGCCGTTGTCCAGACCGTAATAGCGGTACAGCTCGGCTTCCTCGTCGGCGGACAGGTGCCCGTTGTCCGGGTCGACGTTCGGGGCGCCCTTCACGGTCTCCTTGTCGTAGGGGACGGTGAGCTGGTCAGCAGAGACCTTGGCCTCGGCCAGCGGGACGAAGGTCTCGCTGGAGCCGAACAGGCCGGTCTTGGTGGTGGCCCACTCCGGCTGTCCGGTCTGGTCGTCGAGGTAGACCTGTCCGACGGTGCCGATCTTGTCGCCGGACTGGCCGTACATCGTCTGACCGATGACGTTCTGGACTTCTTCCGTGGTGATCATTCGAGCCTTTCCTTGTGGTTGCTGTGCTGGTTGGGGCCGTCCCCCACGCGGGTCACCGGTAGGCGGTGGCTCCGGCCTGGTCGTCAGCGGGCTGGCCGTTGTCGCCAGCCTGCTGCTGGTACTGCTCGCCGACCTCCTGGCCGGCGTCGGTGGGGGATGTGGCCTGCTGCTTGGCCTTGGCGCCTTCCGCGGCGGCCTTGTCCAGCCAGGCTCCCCAGCGCAGCGACATCGGCCGCACCAGCCCGCCGCCGACACCGACGATCAGGATCCCCGCGACGGTGGCCAAGATCGCGACCAGGACTGGGGTGGTGACGGTGGTGGCGACGCCGACCTGGTTCAGGGCGGCGACGATGCCGAGGAACATGATGAACACCGACGCCGCGGTCGCCACGATGTTGCCGTAGGACAGCGCGCCGAGCATGGCCGCGATCAGATCTTTGGCCGCCTTGGCGATCGCCGAGGCGATGACGATGATGATGATCGCCACGATGATCTGCGGCAGGAAGGCGATCAGCTGGGTGATGAGCTCGCTGATCGGGTTGGGCCCGAAGACGCCGAACGCCAGCTGCAGGGTGAACAGCAGCACCGCGTAGTAGGCGAGCTTGGCGACGAGGTCGGACGCGTCGTACTGGCTCTTGTCCAGGGCGGTCTTCACTCCACCCTTCTCGACAGCGTTGTCAAAGCCGACCTTCTCCAGGATCCCATTGACGACCTTCATTAGAGCCTTGGCGATCAGCCAGCCGATGAGCAATATGACGACGAACAGCACCAGCTTGGGGACGAAGCTGGCAATAGTGCTCAGCCCGTCAGTGACTGCTTTCTCGATGTCCATCTACAGACCTTCCAGGGGTCGTACGCGGTCGAGCGGCATCGTGGCTACCCGTGTTGGATGGCTCAGGGCGCTGGCACCTGTGTGGGCAGGTTCTCCCGGGCGTCCGCCAGCCGGTCCTCCAGCCAGGTCAGCACTCCCGGCTCGTCGAGCAGGACGAACCCACCTACCAGTGCGACCACAGCGAGTAGCAGCGCGAGCACACTGAGGATGAGTCCGATGATCGCGAGGGCCTTCCCGGTCCGCTGCGGATCCTTGGTCCGCGAGATGCCGACCGCGCCGAGAATCAGCCCGATGACGGCCAGCGGCAGCGCGATAGGCGAGAAGACGATGCTGAGGATGCCGAAGAACGCGAGCAGGCCGAAGATGAGCGCGAACACCGCCGCGGCACTCGTCTTTGCCTTGGGCACGTCTTCCGCTCGGGTCGAGCGCTCGTGTTTCGCGTCTTTTCGTTCAGTTCGTGATGACATCGGGGACCCTTCGTTGGGTGTCGTCTGTGGCGGCGGCCCCGGACTCGTCTGGCGGGCAGGACTCAACTTCCAGTACCGCCTTCGATCGGCCAGACCCGCAGCGGCGTGATTACATAGGGGTATACGCGGTTGGCTGACGGGCATGACGCACAGCGAGCAAATTTCTTCTGAACGTCCCGCGGGGTGGGCGTACAACCGGCACGAACCCGCTTGCCGAGGTGGCGATGACGAGCACGACTGAGCGCGAGCTCGACGAGCACGCCCTGGTCGGCACCTTGACCGATCCGCTGCGGCGGATCGTAGGAGCCCGGGTCAGCGACCCGCACCAGGTGGACGACCTCGTGCAGGAGTCGCTGCTGCGCGTTCTCGGGGCACGGGACCGGATCACGGACGACGCGTTGCTGCCGTATGCAGTCGTGGTCGCGCGCAACCTGGCAGTCTCGCGCGCTCGTCGGGAGGCCACCGCCCAGCGAAACGCCCCCCGCCTCCTGCAGCCGAACTCGGTGGAGGGTCCGGAAGACGCGATGTTGCGGGCCGAGGAGGCGCAGGCCGTCGGGGTCGCGTTGCGAGCCTTGCCGAACCGGGAGCGCGACGCGCTGATCGCCCACGAGCTGCACGGCGTGCAGACCAAGACGATCGCCAGCGCCAGCTCATCGACGCCCGGGGGTGTTGCCGCTCAGCTGGCCCGGGCCCGGGCCCGGATGCGGGTCGAGTACGTCGTGGCCATTCGAGGAGTAGACCTGCCGACCGCCGGTTGCAAGCCGGTCCTGCTGGCGCTGTCGATGGGTGATCAACGACGGCAGCGGGCACTGGACGCGGGTGCCCATCTGCTGACCTGCGGCACCTGCGCCGAGCTGAGCGAGCCGCTGCTGACCCGCAAGCGGGTCCTGACGGCGATCGCTCCCGTCGGAG
>JALYQN010000301.1 GCA_030855835.1 Actinomycetota bacterium
CCGGGTGCTCTCGTACGTGCGCTCGCTGGTGTAGTCCGCTACCGGCGTCGGTCGGGGACCGAGGCGGGCGTACGGGTCGGCGTGGTGGGTCGTCATGCCAGCAGCCTTCGGCTCGTGGGGGTCGGGAACGTCAGCATGACCGATCGAGCACGCCGCAACGCTCCTGCCCACCATTAGAGTCACCGGATGATGGCTGGTTTCGACCCGAACGCGCACGACGTCTTCCTACTCCGCCAGCGGTGGACGATGGCCATCAACCGGTACGTCTTCTCGCTGCCGGACGTACGTGGGGACGAGGGCGAGACTTCGCGTTCGTCGAGCAGAAGCGGTTCAGGTTCAAGGAGGACATCCGCTTCTACACAGACGAGAGCCAGAGCACCGAGCTGCTGCGCATCAAGGCTCGGCAGCGGTTCGACCCGGCTGCGCGCTACGACATCACCGGGCCGGCCGGAGAGAAGATCGGCGAGCTCCAGAAGGTCTTCGGCCGCAGCCTGTTGCGGTCCACATATCGGCCGTTCGACGCAGCTGGCAACCTGGCCTGCGAGGCGACCGAGCGAAGCCTCGGCGTGGCATTGTGCCGTCGCCTGGTGGGGCTCGTCCCCGTTGTCGGCGACTATGCCAGCTGGCTGCCGATCCCCTATCACTTTGTCTTCATCCGAGGCGACCAGGTGCTGGTCCACCACACCCGGCGCGCCTGGAAGCTCAACGACCACTACACCATCGACTGCACCCCCGACTCCCAGCGCACGCTCGACCGTCGGCTGGTGCTGGCAGCGGCTGTGGGGATGGACGCGCTGCAGGCGCGCTGACGCCAGACGGCTCTCGGCCCCGCTCCCCCGACCTCAGTCGGACTCGTCGAGGTCGAGGTAGAGGCAGAACGGGTGACCGGCGGGATCGAGCAGCACCCGCACGGTCTCCTGCGGCTGGTACGGCGCCAGTTCGGCGCCGACCTCGATCGCGTGCGCGACCGCCTCCTCCACGTCGTCGACCCCGATGTCGAGGTGAAGCGACATTTGCGGCTGCCCGGCCACGGTGGGCCAAACAGGCCGTACGTAGTTCGGCTCGGTGGCGAACGCGAGGTTGTAGCCCGCGTCCTCCGAGGGGGCGAGGTCGACCCAGTCAGCCGACTCGTTGAAGATCCGCCACCCAAGCAGGCGTTGGTAGAACCGCGCCAGCTCGCGGGCGTCGGGGGCGTCGAGCACGACCCCCCACCACTGGCTCTTCGTCCGTAACACCATCGACGCACCCTGCCATGCCGAGCCGATGGACCAGGGGGCGGCGACTCGGCATGGCACCGAGCGCCAGGTCAGCGCACCACCGAGTACCGCGCGCAGGCGAACTCGCGGTTGCGGGCAACCTCGTCCAGCCGGAGCTCGACGTGGCGCGGCAGCAGCGGCGCGCCGGCGCCGAGGGTGAGCGGCGCGACGTACACGATCACCTCGTCCAGCAGCCCGGCGTCAGCGAACTGGCCGACCAGGTCGCCGCCGCCCACGAGCCACACGTTGCGTTCACCGGCCGCCTCCACCAGCTCGGCGTGCACCGGGGTCACCTCGTCGCGCACGAACCGCACGTCCGCTCCGGGCACCACCGGCAGGTCGCGATGGGTGAACACCCAGCACGGCTGGTCGTACCCCCAGGTCGGCACGGTTGTACCGCCCTGCGACTCGTGGTCGAGGATCCACTCGTACGTCGTCGACCCCATCGCCAGCGCGCCCACCCCGGAGATGAACTCGGCGTAGTTCAGCGGTCCGTCCTGGTCCTGGTCGCGGTTGAACAGCCAGTCGAGCGAGTGCTCGGTGGTGGCGATGAACCCGTCCAGGCTGGTGGCGGTGTAGTACTGCGTGCGACCCATGACGCAAACCTGCCGCTCCTCGCCGCTCGACGGAAGGGCCAGCCGCTCACCGAGACGTTGGCCACCGCGGGATCAGCGCAGCAGCGCGCGGACCATCCGCAGCAGGAAGTGCGCCAGCCGAACCCGGGCCCGCCAGGGCAGGTCGCGCGAGGTGCTCGCTCCCTGGCGGACGTCCTCCCAGGCAACCGGTCGCGCGTGCCGGATCGCCTCGACGGCGGCGGCAACCGTCTGCTCCGGCAGCCCGCACCGCTCCAGCCCCTCACCCGCCCAGCACAGCGTGCTCTCATAGCCCAGCGCGAAGTCGCTCTCGCGCAGGTCGCGGTGCAGGAAGCCGCCGAAGTCCCCCATCAGCTCTCCCGCCAGCAGCTGGCTGACGTTCTCGTCGGTCCGGCCGGCGATAAGCAGCGGTGAGATGAGGTCGACCGCCTGGCGCCGTTTGCCGCCGAGCCCACCCACGTCGTGGATGGCGCGAGACAGCAGGTCGATGGTGTCCGCATCTGCTGCGGGAAGGTCGTCCAGCTCGGAGTCGGAACCGGCGCGACGAGCCTGGCGCTGGTCGGCGATGTCGCGCAGCAGCTCGGCGAGCGGTTGGCGCGCGCCGTCGCCGAGGTGCGGCTCCAACGCCTCGCGCAGCGCCTGCGCCCAGCTGAGCCGCGAGTTGTCGCGGTTGACCTTGCGCAGGTCGTCGTACAGCGGCTGCTCGGACACGACGGCCAGCCCGCGTGACAGCCCCGCCGCCCAGCTCGGCTGGTGGTCACGCTCGCTCCACTCCTCCGCGTCGGTGGGCTCCTTCGATCGCGGATGGATCATCAGCGCGAGACGGTGTGAGCGGTCATCCCCGTCGTCAACCAGGCGTGCCGCGGCCAGGAGTCCGCCCATCGGCTCGTGCTGCACCAGCCCGCCGTCGGTGTACCAGAGCCAGCCCGAGGCGGGCACGTTCGACAAGCCCTGTGCCTGGTAGCCGTCCCGGTCGCCACGGCGGTCAAGAACCCGTGGGGCGAACGCCCCGGGATGCGACGCCGAGGCCATCGCCGTCTCGAGTGGCGAGGCGCCGGCCGGCTCGACCAGCTGCCGCACCCCGCGACCGGGTTCGAGGCGGAAGTCCTTCCAGTCCGCGTAGGTCACCCCGACCAGCTGCTCGCTGCTGCGCAGTCCAGCGATCTCATATGTGAGCCCGCGCAGGCCGGTAAGCGCAATGTGCAGCACCAGCGGATGCGGCTGCCCCTCGTACGTGTGCGCGGCGTCGTCGAGCAGTCCGGGCAGGTCCTGGCGCACCTTCTCCAGCGACAGGGGCCCGCGCGAGCCCCCGCGCAGCAGCGTGTCCAGCGAGACCCGCTCGACCCACGCGGACCGCATCACTGCTGCAGCGTCGAGACCCTCCAGCACCGAGTGCGCGGCCATGACCGCGACGATCGCCCCTGCCGACGCGCCCCCGACCGCGTCCAGGCGCACGTCCACGCCGGCCTCGTCGCGCAGGTGGCCGATCCCGGTCAGCAGCGCGGCACAGGCGCCCGCCTGATAGGCACCGAGCGACGCACCGCCCGACAGCGACAGGGTCAGGCGCAGCTCGGCCGGCCCCGCGGACGGTGCGGATGGGCGCTCAGCGAGCATGGCGCGCCACTGTCAGACGGCCAGCCAGTCGGCGATCTGCGGCAGCTGGGCCCGGTCGACGGTGTGCCCCCCGCTGTGCGCAAGCACCTCGACCTCGGCGCCGCGCTCGCGCAGCTGGGCCACCAGTGTGACGGTCTGCTCCGGCGTCGCCATCGGGTCGGTGCGTCCGTTCGCCACCAGAACCCGCTTGCCGGTCAAGTCCGATTGGCCCGGAACGCTCCGGAACGGCACCATCGCGGCAAGCAGTACGGCCTGCCGCAGCGCCGACGGGCGGAGCAACAGCAGCGCGGAGGCGATGTTGGCGCCGTTGGAGAAGCCGACGGCCGTCCAGCTGCCCGCCTCGACCCCGTACTCCTTCTGGGCGGCAGCGAGGAACTCGGCCAGCTCGTCGGCGCGGTCCACCAGGTCGGCCTCGTCGAACACCCCCTCGCGCAGCCGCCGGAAGAACCGCGGCATGCCGTTCTCCAGCACGGTGCCGCGCACCGACAGCACCGGCGCACCGGCAGCCAGCTCGCCGGCCAGTGGCAGCAGGTCGCGCTCGTCCCCGCCGGTGCCGTGCAGCAGCAACAGCGGCGCACGCCCTGAGCCGGGCTGCCAGACGTGCGGGCGTTCCAGGCTTGCTCCGGACGTCACGCGGTGTCCCGATCGGCTTCGCTGTCGGTCTCCATGTCGCCGGTCTCGGGCAGGCGCAGCGGCGGCAGCGCGGCCGCGATCTGCTCCCGATTCGGCTCCAGCCACGGCGGCAGGCGCAGCGACCGGCCCAGCTCGAGCAGCGGCTCGTCGACGGCGAAGCCGGGCTGGTCGGTGGCGATCTCGAACAGCACCCCACCCGGCTCACGGAAGTAGATGGAGGTGAAGTACTGCCGGTCCAGGATCTCGGTGACCGACACCCCTGCGTCGATCAGCTCTTGCCGCCACCGCGCCTGAGTGGCCTGGTCGGGGGCGCGGAAGGCGATGTGGTGCACGGTGCCGCCGGCCTGCAGGCCCGGCTGACCACCACCGGTAGCGACGTCCACCACCGCACCGGCTCCACCGCCGGCCATCTCGAAGCGGGTGCGGTCCGCCTCGTCGGCCCCTGTCTCCATGCCCAGCTGGTCGGCGAGCATCCGCGCGGTCGGGTCGAGCAGCTGCTCGGACAGTGTCACCGAGTGCAGTCCGCGAACGGCGCGGTCGGCGGGCACCCGGGCCACCCCGTCCCAGCCGGACCGGCTGTCGCCCGACGCGGCGACCAGGTCGATGACCAGCCCATCCGGGTCGCGGAAGGTGAGCACGGTCTCGTCGTCCCGGTCGTACGGCGGTGATGCCTCGACCCCCAGGTCGTCCAGCCGCCGCTGCCACCAGCCCAGCGA